>CAXUBN010000116.1:0-6941 GCA_964249255.1 uncultured Acetobacteraceae bacterium
AGCAGCGCCTGCGCCGCCACCCGTAGGTGATCTGCACCGGCAGGTCGCCGCGCGCCGGCCCGCTGGCGAGCCGGGTCGTCAGCCGCACGCCGCGCAGCGCCGGCAGGTTCATCCCGGCCAGCAGCGCGTTCAACGCATCCAGCCGCGGCACCCGCGCGTCCAGCCGCACGTCGTAGGCCCCATCCAGTGCGACGCGACCGGTCACGGTCGCGACGGCGCCTGCGGCCGCGAAACGGGCCGCGGTGATCCATGGGTCGGCCGTCCGGCCGGTCGGTTGCGCGGTGGCCAACAGCGCGAACGGCGCGTTGTCGGCGTACACCAGTATCGCGGCCAGCGAGAGCGGGCCCAGCGCCCGGGGATCGCGGAGGTCCAGCGAGCGGATACCGATCACGTGCGTGCGCGCCGGGAAGCGAATCGTGACCATGCCGTTCTGGACGTGCGCGGCCTGGAACTCCAGCGGCACCCGCCCGCCGGATGCCAGGCGGTCGCTGCCCGACCGATCCTGCGCCGCCTCCGCATGAAACACCCAGTTGGGAACGCCACCGACCTGCTCGAACAGGATGTTGGGGCCGATCAGGGTCAGCCGGGTGACGACGAGGCGCCGGCGCAGCAGGGAGGGGAGCGAGATCTGCGCCTCGATGCGCTCGGCCCGCGCCATGTCCGGCCGGCTGCCGCCGGGCAGGTTGGCCAGCCTGACGTCGCTGGCCCGCAGCGTCGGCCACAGCGACCAGTCGATGTGCAGCACGCCGCGCAGCTCCAGCGCGCGACCGGTCTCGCGCTGCACGATCGCGGCGATCTCAGGCCGGTAGCGATCCGGCTGCAGCAGGGTATCGGCCAAGCCGACCAGCAATCCTGCCGCCGCCATCAGCATGCCGGCTAGCAGGCATGCCACCCGGGCCCAGCGCCGTCCAACCAAGCTCCGGCCTCCCGGGATCGCGCCCGGCCGCAGTCTGCCCGGTTCAACAGGCGGCGCAAACGCCCGGCCTCGCGCACCGCGCGCGATGCGCCGGCGGCGACGTACGGTCGGTGCCGCTGCCCGACGCGATCGGGCCAAGCTGGACCACCGGCGCGAAACGCGGTGGGGACCTCACCGCCTGCGGCAGCGGCTTGATGACGTCCATCGGTGCACGATCGTCGGGGGGCGACACCCTGACCATTGGCGCCATCCCATTGGAGCCAATCCAGCAGGCACAGCCGTCATCTCGTCGCCGTCACCGTGCACGGATCATGGCGCGGATCCGAAACGGTAATCGATCGACGACACTCCGGGTCGGCAGCATCGAACTTCAATCACTGCATCCAAACGTGGTCGTCGTTCGAATGGGAGGACGTGGTCCGATGGATCACCTCGCGGGAGAAGTGTAATGCGCTCGAAGCTGATGATTTCGCTGGCCCTGCTGACCTTGTCGGCGCCAGTCACTTATGCCGCGACTGCCCCGATCGTCGGGGGCGCTGCGATGTATCCGAGCAAGACCATCGTGCAGAACGCATCCCAGGCCAACAACCTGACGACGCTGGTGGCCGCGGTGAAGGCCGCAGGTCTGGTCGACACGCTGAGCGGTCACGGCCCCTTCACCGTGTTCGCGCCGACCAACGATGCCTTCGCCGCCCTGCCGAGCGGCACGGTCGATACGCTGGTGAAGCCGGAGAACAAGGCGAAGCTGACGCAGATCCTGACCTATCACGTGGTTCCGGGCCGCCTGACGGCGAGGCAGCTGAAGGCGGACGTCGCCAAGGGCGGTGGCAGCGCCGAGCTCACCACCGTGGAGGGCGGCAAGCTGACCGTGACGGAGTCTGGCGGCAAGCTCATGCTGGCCGATGCCGCTGGCGATAAGGCCGAGATCACGACCGCCAACGTCGCTCAATCGAACGGCATGGTCCACGTGATCAACCACGTCCTGATGCCGGGCAGCTAACGTCGACACCGGATCCAATCACCCTGCTCGACCGCCGTCCCCGCCATGATGGCATCCCGGCTGGCAACGGTGCCAGCAGGCAAGGCAGGGCGGTCGCGTGGAGGCTTCGACACCTCGTCCGACCCTCTCGACCATGCGGCCGCGTCCACCCGGCGCGGCCGGCCTTGGTCCTGATCCAGACCCCAGTCGCCTTCAACCTGGAGGTTAGATGCTGATCCTCACCTCGCTGATGATCGGCCGCCTGACCGTCGCCAACGAGCGTTTCCGCCGTCCCTCGTCGATATTGAGGAGCGGTGGGCGGTGGAAGCCGAGCGCGACCGAGCCTGTGCGGCGTCGCGGACGTTGAACGGAACGCTGAAGCTGATCCGCCGCACCGCCGGTTCCTAGATCGTATCGGTACCAAAACTTTCGATCCTGATCCGATCAACCAATCGCAACTTGAAGACGCCCTGCTGAAACGGCGCATCCACCCTCGTGACGCCATGTCGGGTGCAGGCGGCTGACGATCGAGATGGCGAACCGGGCAGTCGATGACCGGGCCGCTGGAGGAGCGATATGTCACCCTTTCGGTGCCCGATGTAGATCACCAGGGTCTTCGACCCGTTCTTCACCACGGACCGCTGGGGATGGGCACCGATCTCGGGCTGTCCAAGCCGAATTATGGAGCTGCAGGAAGAAGGGCATGATGCCGCCGTCACGCGATCACGGTGCCGCCGATCCTCCGGCTAAGTCGGCAACATGCCGCAGAAAGACGGCGAGCGCGAACGGCTTCGGCAAGTGACGTTCGGCCGCACCGCATCGCCGACCGGCGAAGTTGGTCCCGAGGCCGCTCATCAGCAACACCGGAACTGCCGGCCACAGACGGCGCGCCCTGCTCACAAGCGCGAAACCATCGATGCCGGGCCCAAGGTTCACGTCGCTGATGATGACCTGCGGCGGTCCCATCGTCGCCGATAGCTCAAGAGCCCTTTCCCCATTCGATGCGCCGATGACGTCGAAACCAGCCTCGTTCATCACCTCGATCAACAGGCTGCGGATCGAGTCCTCGTCTTCGACAAGCAACACGCACATGAGGCAGGCCCTCCGACAGCGGTCAGCGTCGTATTTCCAGTAACGTTCAGGATGCAGATCCCTTATCTCCTTGCCAGGATTCACTCCTTATCACGGTTCAGTGTCCACAATGTCGTGATTGAACGCGATGTAGGAGATATTTCGTTATCAATATGATATTACTTGTATTCTAATTTTATTTATAGCCTAAATTATGATCTGAATACTACTCATCTCTAATCGATGATTGCATCCCCATGAACCCGATGCTGTCCAGGTCGAGCGCATGGCAGCAGTGCTCGGCATGGTCCGTGCCGTTTCGGCACCCCGGCGGGAGGCTGCTCGCCGCCGTACGAGCACCCTACCTCGCTTCGACCGGCGTGAAGTCGAGGTCCTGGTAGTCGTAGCTGAAGTCGGCGACCGGGGAGACCGGCTTGAGGGTCACGCGGGACACGTGCCCGTCCGAGTCGAGGGCGAAGGTGACGAAGGCGGGTTCGATCGTCCGGTCGGTGAGATGCGTGACGAAGCTGTCGTACTGCCAGTGGTCCAGCGACCCGGACATCCGCGGCGTGGACCTGAAGTCGATCGTGAGGTGATCCCCGCTGCGGCCGACGACGATGTCGCCGTACCAGGGATCCCTGTAGGTCCCGACATACGCGTCGAGCGGCGCGGTGGGGCCCACCTTGGCCGGGGTGGCCGCCTTGGCGCCGACCTGCCGGGCCGCGTTCGTCAGCCGCGACATGGCATAGTCCTGGAACGCCGCCGGCCAGTCGCGGGCGGGAAACCCCAGGTAGTGGTCGAGCAGCTCGTACATCAGGCCGAGCAGCACCTGCCCGTCCTCGCTGTTGATCTCCACCGCGAAGCCGACGTTCTTCTCCGGCAGCAGCACGACGACGGTCTTGAACCCGAGCACCGCGCCGCCGTGCCAGACGATCTTCGCCCCGCGGTAGTCCCGCACCTCCCAGCCGAGCGCGTAGCTGTCGAACAGCGGCGTCGTCAGCGCCAGCGATGCCGGCCGGGGCTCGATCGGCTGCAGCACCAGCGGGGTCCACATCTGGTCGTGCGCCGCCTCGCTGAACAGGCGGCCGCCGTCCGGGAGCTTGCCGTGTGCCAGCTGGATCCGCAGCCACCTCGCCATGTCGCCGATGCTGACGGCCATGCCCCCGGCCGGGGCGGCCGCCCGGCCGAGCTCGTCGTGCTCGTCCAGCACCCCCTGCGCGCCGAGGCCGCGCACCGGCCCCCCGGTTCGGGCATGGGGTTGGGCGCGGTCGGGATCGGCAAAATGGCCCGGGGCGTCGGTGGTCGAGTCCCGCATCCCGGCCGGCACCAGCACGTGGTCGTGCACGTAGCGTTCCCAGGTCTGGCCGGTCACCGCCTCGATCAGCTGCCCCGCCACCATGTAGAGGACGTTGTCGTAGGCGAAGCCGCTGCGGAAGCTGGTGGCGGGCTTGAGGAAGCGCAGGCGCCGGACGGCCTCCGCCCTGGGGATGCTGCCGCGCGGCACCATCATGAGATCGCCCTCGCCGAGCCCGAGGCCGCTGCGGTGCACGAGCAGGTCGCGGATCGTCATCTCCCGCGTCACCCAGGGATCGTACATCTCGAAGCCCGGCAGGCGGTCGGTCACGCGGTCGTCCCACGAGATCCTGCCGGCATCCACCAGCGTCGCCAGCGCCGCGGTGGTGAAGGCCTTGCCGGTGGATCCGGTGTCGAAGAGGGTGTGGATGTCCACCGGATCGGGCGAGCCCAGCCTGCGTACGCCGAAGCCGTGCAGGAACGTGGTCCGGTCGCCCTCCACGATCGCCACGGACAGGCCCGGGATGCCGAGCTGGTGCCGCAACCCCTCGACCCGCACCTCGAACCCGGCGGGGGGCCCGATGGAGGGTGAGGCAGGGGATGAGGTGGAGGACGAGGCCGACGCGGGCGAGGCGAGGCCGAGCAGGATGGTCAGCAGCGCCCGGATGGTGCCGGATCGACGTGACGCGTGCCTCATGACGGTGCCGCCTGCAGGTCCTGTTGTCGGTGCGCGCGCTCGGTTCGGCGCAGGGCGGGCTCGAGCAGCAGCAGCGGCAGGGCCGCGACCCCCGCGAGCAGGGCGAGCAGGGTGAAGAACGCGGCGTGGCCGATCCTGCCCCACAGCATGCCGATCACGCCGGCCGACAGGCTGCCGCTGAAGATGGTGAGGAACCACGCCGCGATGACGGTGGCGCCGAGGTCGGCCGGCGCCAGCCTGGCGAACAGCGCGAGGCCGGTGGGCAGGATCAACAGCTCGCCCAGGGTCAGCACGGCGAAGAACAGCACCAGCCATGGCCACCCGACCAATGCCGCGCCGTGCCGCCCGGTCAGCAGCGCCAGCAGCAGATAGGCGCCGGCGACGATCAGCGCGCCGCCGGCCATCCGACGGCCCAGGCTCTGCGCATGTCCCCGCTCCGTCCGGCGCCGCCAGGCGGCGAGCAGCGGCGGCGTGAAGGCGATCACGAACAGCGAGTTCAGCGACTGGAACCAAGTCATCGGGATCGAAACATGCCCGGCGCTCCGGTCGACGCTTCCGTCCATCCACAGCGCCACCGTGTTGCCGGACTGCTCGTAGGCGCTGCGGAACACGGTCACCGACAGCGCCACCGCCAGCAGCAGCGCCACGGTGCGCCGGTCCAGCCGCGAACGGGGCGCCCCGCCCGCGGCGGTGCGGGCGATGCCGGCGGCCGGTGCGTCCGGAAGGTAGCGCCCGCCGGACAGGTAGATCAGCAGGCCCGACAGCATGCCGATGGCGGCGACGCCGAAGCCGTAGTGCCAGCCGTAGAGCTCGCCGATCGCCCCGCACAGCAGCGGGGCCAGGAAGCCGCCGATGTTCACGCCGAGATAGTACAGGTTGTAGGCGGAGGACCGCCGCGGATCGTCTGGCGCGTAGAGCCGGTCGATCTGGCTGGGCAGGCTCGGCAGGAACAAACCGTTGCCGAGCGCGATCGTCGCCAGCGCCGGGTAGAACAGCGCCTCGGACGTCATCATGAGGTGGCCGGCGGCCATGATGCAGGCCCCGGCGACGACGGCGCGGCGCTTGCCGAGCAGCCGGTCCGCGACCACGCCGCCCAGGATCGGCGTGAAGTAGGCGCAGGCGGTGTAGGCGCCATAGACCAGGGACGATGTCGCCTGCTCCATCCTCAGCTGCTTGGTCATGTAGTAGACCAGCAGCGCCCGCATGCCGTAGTACGAGAACTGCTCCCACATGTTGGTCAGGAACAGGACCGTGAGCCCGCGCGGCTGGCCGAACCAGGGAGAAGCCTCCCTCATCGGGCCGGCGCCGATCCCCAAACGTCCGGACCGGCCCAGATGTCGCCGTCGCGGTACTCGACCGCACGGGGGCGGTCGGCGGTCAGGAAGGTCGGGCCGTCGAGGTCGACCAGGTCGCACAGCTGCGCCAGCACAAAGGCGGGCGCCATCGCCAGGCTGGTGCCGATCATGTTGCCGACCATCACGCCGAGGCCGAGCCGGCGCGCCTCCGCCGCCATCAGCAGCGCCTCGGTGAGGCCGCCGCACTTGTCCAGCTTGATGTTGATCACGTCGAAGCGGCCGACCGCGCCCGCCACGTCATCCAGCGACAGGATGCTCTCGTCGCCGGCGATCGGCACCGCGGACCGGTAGCCGTCCAGCGCCGCCTCGCGGCCGCGCGGCAACGGCTGCTCCAGGAGCGACACCCGCTGCCCGGCCAGCGCCGCCACCAGCGGATCGAGGTCGGCCGGCTCGAAGCCCTGGTTGCCGTCGACTCCGAGCCAGACATCCGGCCGGGCGCTCCGGATCGCCTCGACCCGGGCGATGTCGAGCCGCAGCTCGCCGGTGAGCTTGACCTTGATCGAACGCGCGTGGGCGTAGTCGCGTGCGCCGCGGGCCATGGCCTCCGGATCGTCGGCGCCCAGCGTGTGGGTGGTGCGGACCGGACGCGGCGGCCCCGGCAGTCCCGCCAGCGTCCAGGCCGGCTGGCCG
>CAXUBN010000117.1:0-6931 GCA_964249255.1 uncultured Acetobacteraceae bacterium
GGGGAGCACGACGCTGCCGCGGCGGGTGGTGACGCGCGCCATGACGCCGGCGCGCAGGCCCAGCCCCCGCGCGGTGTCGGGATGGATCTCGACGAAGGCCGCCGGCTCCGCGTCCCGCAGCTCGGCCACGCGGCGGGTCTGCGCGCCGCTCTGGTAGTGGGTCAGCACCCGGCCGGTGGTGAGGAACATCGGGAAGGCGGCGTCCGGCTCCTCGGCCGAGGGCAGCCGCTCGACCGGCGTGAACCGGGCGCGGCCGTCCGGATGGCCGAACCGGTGCAGGAACATGCGCGGCGTGCCGGGATGATCCTCGTCCGGGCAGGGCCAGAACAGCCCCTGCGCCTCGTCCAGCCGGTCGGGGGTCATGCCGGCATAGTCGGCCGCACCCCCCGCGGAAGCGCGGCGGAGCTCGGCGAACAGGAGCTCCGGCTCAGCCGGAAACGCGGCGGCGCAGCCGAGCCGGCCGGCCAGGGCCGACAGGATGCGGGTGTCGGTCCATACCCCGGGCGGCGGCGGCCGCGCCTGCCGGCGCCGGATCACGCGGCCCTCCAGGTTGGTCATGGTGCCGGTCTCCTCCGCCCATTGCGGCACCGGCAGCACCACGTCGGCCAGCGACGAGGTTTCGGTCAGGAACTGGTCCAGCACCACCAGCAGGTCGAGCGCCTGCAGCCGCTCCGGCAGGCCGTCCGCGTCCGGCACCGACACCACGAGGTTGCTGGCCGCCACCAGCAGGCCGCGCACGCCGCCCGGCTCCCCTAGCGAGCGCAGCATGGCGATCGCCGGCATGCCAGGCCACGGCAGGCTGTCCGGGTCTACCCCCCACACGGCGGCGACGGCGGCGCGGTGCTCCGGGTCGTCGAGCCGGCGGTAGCCGGGGAGCTGGTCGTTCTTCTGGCCGTGCTCGCGCCCGCCCTGGCCGTTGCCCTGGCCGGTGAGGCAGCCCCAGCCGCAGTGCGGCCGGCCGCTCTTGCCCAGCGCCAGCGCCAGGTTGATGAACGCGGTGGCGTTGGCGGTACCCTGGCTCTGCTGCTCCGGTCCGCGCCCGCTCAGGATCATGGCGGTGGCGGCCTCGCCCAGCAGGTGGGCGGCGCGCTCGATGTCGCGCGCCGCGACGCCGGTGATGCGCTCGGCCCGGTCCGGCCAGTACGACGCCACCACGCGGCGCACCGCCTCCCAGCCGGTCGTGCGGGCGGCGATGAAGTCCGCGTCGATCAGCCGGTCGCGCACGGCCACGTGCAGCAGGCCGTTGGCCAGGGCGGCGTCGGTACCGGGCGTGATCGGCAGGTGGAGGTCGGCCAGTCGGGCGGTCGCGGTGCGCCTGGGATCGGATACGATCAGGGTGCCGCCGCGGGCGCGTTGCGCCTCGAAGTACTGCATGATCGGCGGCATGGTCTCGGCCGGGTTTGACCCGGCGATCAGCACCGCGTCGGCGCCCGGGATGTCGGCCAGCGGGAACGGCAGCCCGCGGTCGATGCCGAACGCGCGCAGGCCGGCGGCGGCGGCGGAGGCCATGCAGAAGCGGCCGTTGTAGTCGATGTTGCCGGTGCCGAGCGCCAGCCGGGCGAACTTGCCCAGCGCATAGGCTTTCTCGTTGGTGAGCCCGCCGCCGCCGAACACGGCCAGCGCGTTCGGCCCGTGCGCGGCCCGGATGCGCAGCAGACCGTCCGCCACCCGGTCCAGCGCCTCGTCCCAGGAGGCCGGGCGCAGCGGCCCGCCCTTGCCGTCGCGCAGCAGCGGCGTGGTCAGCCGCTCGGGATGGTCGAGCAGCGCCGCGGCGGTCCAGCCCTTGCGGCACAGCCCGCCCTTGTTGGTCGGGAAGTCGCGGGCCGACACCCCCCAGGTCCCGGTACGGTCCTGGTCCAGCATCATGCCGCACTGCAGGGCGCAGTAGGGGCAGTGGGTGGCGGTGGCTGGCGCGCGGGCGGGCGTGGCGGAACCGTGCTGGAGGGCCTCGGCGACCGCGCCGTCCGGCATCAGGCTCCCGTGCCGCGTGCTTGGGCGTCCGTGCCGATCATGCAAACGCTCCCAGGATGGCCGTGCCGCCCGCCGCCTTCATGGCGTGCAAAACCATGGCGGGTCTCGCGGACCATGTCCAGGATGATTACCGAAACAGCATCTGCTTTCGGAAGCGCCGCATCAGGACGCCCAGGTTTTCATCACCAGCCTTCTGGAACGAAGGGAAGCGGGCAGATCATCGGCCCGACCGCCCCCGGTCCCCGGGAGACGCCCGGGACGGACCCGCGCTAGTTCCGGATCGGGCGGGGCCCGCGATCAGCGCGGATCCTCACCTCGCCGCCGTCGACGTCGACCTGCGGGGCGGAGAAGCCGAACTCGCCCAGCGTGTGCAGCGCGGCCCCCTTGAGGATGCGGTCGTCGGCCGGAAGCGCCATGACGACCCGTCCGCCGTGATCCAGCGCCCGCGCGGCCTGCGCCACGATGCGGCTGACGGTCAGCAGGCTCACGTGCGCCACCAGCGCCAGGTCCGCCGATCCGACCTCGACGTGGCAGTCGGGAAGGCGGGCCTCGGCCTTCCGGCAGTCCGTGTGCATCAGCGCGCACAGCGTGTCAGCCGGCGCCGTGCCCAGCACCAGGACGCGCAGCCCGTCCAGGTCGGTCTCTTCTCCCAGAAGCGCCGCCCGCGTGGAGCGGGATTGAAGGATCGCCCTTGCGTAGCGCAGGCGGCGATCGCGAAGCGTCTCACTCATGACAGGTCCATCTCCACCAGGGCGATTGGTGCCTTGGATGGATGGAATCTGGATCGTTGCCGATAAAGGATCGATGCGGTTCTTCGGTGGATCCGTAAGGCGGCGGTCAACCCGGCGATCGCGCCGCGCGGCGGTGGCACGCGTCACAGCCACCGGCGATGCTTGAAGTAGGCGTAGGGGAGGATGGCGGAGAGGACCATCAGCCCAAGGGCGTAGGGGTAGCCGAACCGCCATTTCAGCTCGGGGATCAGGATGAAGTTCATCCCGTAGATGCTGGCGATCAGGGTGGGGGGCATGAAGATGACCGCCGCCACCGAGAAGATCTTGATGATGGCGTTCTGCTGGATGTTGATGAGGCCGAGCGTGGCGTCGAGCAGGAAGGTGACGGTCGACATCAGGTGGCTGTCGTGGTCCAGCAGCGCCGCGATGTCGTGCTCCAGCGTGTCCAGCCGGACGGCGATCCCGTCCCCGTCCCCGCGCGACCGGTCGGCCTTGAGGTAGGGCACGATCCTGGCCAGCGTGTGCAGGCTGCCCCGCACCCGCTTGGTCATGTCGCCGCTGCGGCCGACCTGCTGCATCACCGGCCGCAGGTCCTTCTGGCTGATCGAGCCGGCATCGCCGTTCCCGAAGATGTCGGTGGAGATGGCCTCGAGCCGGTCGCCCACGCCGCCCAGCAGCTCGGCGGCGCGGGCGACGATGGCCTCCAGCAGGCCCGCCATGGCCGTCTCGCCCGACTCGATCAGGCCCGGTTCCGCCTCGGCATGCGCCACGAAGGTCCGGAACGGGGTCGGGTCGCCGTGGCGCAGGGTGAGGAGCCGGCCGGCGGCCAGGATGAAGGTCACGGTGACCAGGCGCAGCCCGTCGGCCTCGTTCCGGCTGACCACCCGGGCGGTCATCACCAGGGTCCTGTTCTCGCGGTAGATCTGGCTGCTGGCGTCGATCGAGCGGACCTCCCGGCGGTCCGGGATGGTGACACCCAGAGCGGCGCCGGCCGCGGCGGCCTGCGCGTCGGTCGGCTCCAGCAGGTCGACCCAGGTCGCGTCCGCCAGCCCGGCGCTGTCGGCGGAACAGTCCAGCCTGCGGAACGAGCCGCCGGACACGCTGTAGGCATTGATCATCCGGTTCATCCGCCCCCGTGCCGGGGCACGCGGCGTCCCCCAAGGCCCGCGACGGTAGCAGCGGCGGAGGCGCGGCCGTCAACGGCACGCCGCCGTCCGGCCCGGAGCAGGGACTCCGGGAAGGGCTACAGGAAGCCCGTCGGATCCGCGATCGGGCGGTCGTCCATCAGGGCGACGACCGGCCGGATGATCCGCACCAGCCACCAGACCCAGACCAGCGCCAGCACCAGCAGCCCGACCAGCACGAAGCTCAGCGCGATGCCGACCAGCGTCAGCAGCAGGCCGATCCAGAAGCTGCGGATGGCGTAGGCGAAGTGGCTCTCGTAGGGCGTGCCGGCGGCCTCGCCGCGCTTGAGGTAGGCGAGGATCACGCCGGGGACCGCCGTGATGCCGGTCATCAGCCCGACCGCGTAGAGCCCGTGCACGATCCAGGCGTAGGTGCGCAGGTCCGGCCCCGGCCCGGCCATCGGCCCGTCCATGGACCGGTCAGGGGACGGCGGCACGCCGCGCCAATCTGGGTCGCGCCAGTCCGGGTTCCGCGTCGGCTGCCATCGATCCCCCACGTCGTTCCTCCCCCCGGATGGCTCAGCTGGTCAGCTGCACCTTGATCGGGCCCACCCGCTCGATGACGTTGAGCGCCACCTCGTTGCCGACCCGCTGCAGGTGCACGGTCACCCGGCCGCCGCCGACGGCCAGGTTGAACAGCGTCACCTCGTCCAGGAATGGCGGCAGCCGCGGCCGCTCGAAATGCACCGTCACCGTGAAGGGATCGAAGCGCAGGCCGAGCGTGGCCTGCATCAGCGCCGGCAGCGTCGCCGCCGCCCAGGCCTGCGGGCTGCACGCCACGGGATAGCGCACCGGCCCCTCGCCGCGCTGGCGCGCGAAGCCGCAGAACAGCTCGGGCAGCCGGCGCAGGTCGGCGTACAGCGACGCGTCGAACAGCCCGGTGAAGATCCGCGCCGCCTCGTCCTTGTGGCCGTAGCGCGCCATGCCGAGCGCGATCAGCGCGTTGTCGTGCGGCCACACCGAGCCGTTGTGGTAGGCCATCGGGTTGTAGCGCACCTCGCCGGCCGGGATCGTGCGGACGCCCCAGCCGGAGAAGAAGGTCCGGCTCATCAGGCCGGCGACCAGGCGCGCGGCGCGGTCGGCCGGAACGATGCCCGACAGCAGCAGGTGGCCGGCGTTGGAGGAGCGCACCCGGCAGGGCCGCTTGGCGCCGTCCAGCGCCAGCGCGTAGGTGCCCAGCTCCTCCACCCAGTAGGTGGAGTTGAAGGCCACGCGCAGCGCGTCCGCCTCCTCCGTCATGCGCTCGGCGAACGCGGTGTGGCCGATACGGCGCGCGATCGTGGCCGCCCCCCGCTTGGCCGCGTACACGTAGCCCTGCACCTCGCACAGCGCGATCGGCCCCTCGGCCAGGGTGCCGTCGGCGTGGAAGATGGAGTCGTGGCTGTCCTTCCAGCCCTGGTTGACCAGCCCGTTCTCGTTGCGGCGGCCGTACTCGACGAAGCCGTCGCCGTCGCGGTCGCCGGACTGGTTGATCCAGTTGATCGCGCGCTCGATGTTGGGCCACCAGCGGGCGATCGAGGCGACGTCGCCGGTGCGCTCCAGGTAGTCGCTGGCCAGCATCACGAACAGCGGCGTGGAGTCGACGCTGCCGTAGTAGTGCCGGAACGGCACCTCGCCCAGCTCGGCCATCTCGCCGTGCCGCACCTCGTGCAGGATCTTGCCGGGCTCGGCGTCGGCCACCGGGTCGGCCTTCTCCGCTTGGTGGCGCGCCAGGTAGCCCAGCACGCCGTGCGCGATGCTGGGGTCGAGCCACAGTGTCTGCATGGCGGTGATCAGCGCGTCGCGGCCGAACGCGGTGCTGTACCAGGGAACGCCGGCATACGGGTACGGCCCGTCCGGCTTCTCGGTGACCAGCATGTAGATGTCGCAGATGCAGCGGCGGATCGCCTCGTTGAAGATCTCGTTGGAGCTGGCGATCGCCGCCGCCCGGCCGGACGACACCCGCAGCGCGCGCCGGGCCTCCACCATGGCGTGCAGGAACGCTTCCGCGACATCGCGGTCCGGGGCCCCGGCCGGGTCGCTCGCGGTCTCGATGTGGATCAGCTGGCGCTGGCCCGGCTGCAGCGTGAGCGTGAAGCGGGCGCTGTCCGCGGTGAGCCGGTCGGGCTGCGGGCTGAAGCGCAGCCGGGTGGTGCGCCGGCGCCCGTCGAGCCCGTCATAGGCCAGCGTCACCGCGTCGGCGCCCACCTCGGGCGGCAGCAGCGTGCCGCGGCGCTGCCGCGTGCTGCCGCGCGCCTCGAACAGGTCGGCGAAGTCGGCGTGGAACTCGAGCTCGATCGTGACGGTGTGCGCGGCCACGTCGTAGTTCCGCACCTGCAGCCGCTCGTACGACACCTGGTCGCGCAGGAACAGCGTGCGCCGCATGTGCAGCAGGTCGTGGTCGAGGGTGCGGCCGTCGAGCTCAAGGTCGGGATTGGTGAGGTCGCAGCTCAGCGTGGCGTTGTTCTCGCGCAGCGTGGCGCTGAGCAGGATCGGCGCCTTGCCGCAGATCCGCAGCGACAGCGAGGACAGGTGCCGCGTGTCGAGGTAGTACAGCCCGTCGGCGATGCCGGGGCCGGACAGGATGTTGCCGTTCTGGTCGAACACCCCGAACAGGTCGCCGTACTTCAGCGTGTGCAGCCGGCGCTCGGCCAGCACCGAGCTGGCGCCGACCGGATACCCGTCCTGCGGCGCGGCCGGCGCGGCATCGGCCGGCGGGGAGGCGGGGAGGCTGGTCGGTCGGTCGGGCTGGGTATCCAAGCGGGTGTTCCTTCGGGCGCGCGCGGCCGGTTGCAGTGTGGGGAGAACGCCGCCGGCCGCAAGCCCGCAACCGCGGACGGAAGGCCACGTTGCGGACCCGTCATGGCATCGCGCGGCACAGCATCCGACGGCAGGAAACGCGGCTACGCCGCCATGCGCGACTTCGCGCAGACCAGCGAGCCGCGTCCGGACCCGGATGGCGCCGCCGCCCGCACCGGCCGGCCGCCGGTGTTCGTGGTGCAGCGGCACGAGGCCAGCCGGCTGCACTGGGACTTCCGGCTCGAGCACGGCGGCGTGCTGTGGAGC
>CAXUBN010000118.1:0-6908 GCA_964249255.1 uncultured Acetobacteraceae bacterium
CCAAGCAGGGCATCACCACGCCGCCGGGCGACCCCGCCTACAACGTCGCCAAGGCTGGGGTGAAGACGTTCACGGAGGCGCTGGAGCACCACCTGCGCGAGCGGGACGGACGGCGCGTGACCGTCCACCTGCTGATCCCGGGCTTCGTGTGGACACCGCTGACCATGCGCGACCGGACGGAAAAGCCCGACGCCGCCTGGACGCCGGAGCAGACGATCGCGTTCATGACCGAGCGGCTGGCGGCGGGCGACTTCTACATCCTGTGCCCGGACAACGACGTGGACCGCGCGCTGGACGAGCGCCGCATCCAGTGGGCCATGGGCGACGTGGTGCACAACCGGCCGCCGCTGTCCCGCTGGCACCCCGACCACGCCGAGGCATTCAAACGGTTCATGGCGGAGGGCTGAGGCCCGAACGAGTGGCGCCAACGCCGTGACGGGGAACAGCGCTGGCCTTCCTGAACCAGTTCAGGTCACCACCGGAAAGCTGACTGCGAACCCGGTTCCCTGCTGCACCGCCTCCCGATCGAGATGGCCGCCGATCTGCCGGACGAGGCGATGGACCAGCTCGGTGCCGGAACTGCCCGGTCGGGGCGGTCCCATGCCGATCCCGTCGTCGCGCACGCGCAGGCAGCCCTCGCCGTGGTGCAGGACCTCGAGATCGACCTGGATCATGCCGCTCCGGGCATCGGGGAACGCATACTTCAGGGCGTTCGTCACCAGCTCGTTCACGATCAGCCCCAGCGGGACCGCATGCTCCTGCGGGATCTGGATGCGGGTCAGGCGCAGCTCGAAGCGGACGTCCTCCCGGCGCTTCCCCAGGTTGCCGCACAGCGCCTGGAGGTAGTCGGCCAGTTCCACGCGTCCGACGCCCCGGCCGGGGGCGAGCTGGTCGTGCGCCATGCTGATGGCGGCGACCCGGTCCATGAGATCGTCGAGGCCACGCCGGGGCTGCTCGTCCACCAGCCTGCGCTTCTGCGCGATCAGCATGCTCAGGATGAGCTGGAGGTCGTTCTTGCTGCGATGGCGCAACTCCTCGAGCAGCACCTGTTCCTGGGTCAGGGCCTGCGCCGCGCCCGCCGCGGCCTCGTCGGCGCGCTGCAGGCCCATCCGGCTGAACAGGGCTAGGCCCAGGACGTTGGCCAATGCCGCCAGGAATCACGTGTCGTCGGGCCCGAAGTAGCGAGGGACGACGCTGTCCACCTCCAGCACGCCCCAGACGATGCCGTCGACGCTGATGGGGGCGTTCAACAGCGAGAGGATGCCGTGGTCGCGCAGCAAGGGCGAGTAACGGGACTCCGGGTCATGCGGCGCATCGTCCAGCACCACCGTCTGGCGGGTCTGGAAGGTCTGGCCGGAGGGCGAGGCGAGGTCGGTCCCGAGGGTGGTGCGCCCGACCACGCCGGGGTTCCAGCCGATACCCGCCACCATCAGCAGGTCGCCGGCCTCGGGACGGTGGCGCAGGACCTTGGAGTGGCCGATGCCGATCCCACGAGCGGCCTGGACGCAGGCGAGCTGCGACAGGCGATCGATGGTGCCGGCCTCCGGCGCCATGCGTGCGAACTCCGCGAGGATCTCGCCGTAGCGCCGTATCCGGGCCCGTTGCTGATCAGGGGATGAGAGGGCCTCCTGGTCCGGGCCAGGCCCACCCTGGGCGGTATCAGATATCATCACACTCTCCCGTCATCAGGCGGGAGCGCAGCGCGTCTCTCAGCCATCTACGCCCGAAGCGTCGGCAGACGGTAATCAGATCTTACTGATCAACTCAGAAGATGCAATGTCGATCTCCGCACAAGTGAAGATTTACATAACGATCACCAGAAATTATCGTTCTGCTCAAATGACCACAACATCGCATGCACTCAACCGTGACGGGTGGGGTTCTTGACTGTGACATTCTGAGAAATGCAAATGTTGCCTTGCGATTTTGGTCGCCCCTGGAGTGCCGGTCCCATGCGCGTGCTGCTCGTCGAGGACGAGGACCTGATCCGCAGCCTGTTGACCGAGGTGATGGCGGACAAGGGCTTCGAGGTGATCGAGGCACCGGATGCGGAGAAGGCTCTGAGGTTGGCTGCGGCGATGGAGCCGCCCCAGGTGATCGTCAGCGACGTGAACCTTGGATCCGGCATGAATGGTTTCGCGCTCGCGGATGCGGCGCGCCGCCTGTGGCCGACGGTTCCCGTGTTGCTGATGAGCGGCGTCGCGACCAACTTCACCGGGTGGCAAGGTAGCGTGACCCGCCGCTTCCTGCCCAAGCCATTCCCGCTTTCCGTGTTCCTGCAGCACGTGACCGACCTGGCCGGGAGGCCGGACAGCCCGCCGGTCTAGGCCGTTTCCACCTTCTCCGGGGACGGGCATGGGGATCATCCTCCCCAGCGTCCCTCGGATCAGGTATGGAGATCCGGATCCTGGGACCGCATCCGGTTGTTGAGCCGCCCTTGTCGATGATCGACCAAGCCCACCAGACAGCCGATGTTGCCGCTCAGCGTCTGCACCAGCAGGAGCTGATCGCCTCCTTCGCCATCGTCGCGCTCAGGGCCGATCGGCTCGAACCGGTGCTGCAGGAGGCTTGCCACCTGGCCAGCCAGGGGCTGCGTCGACCCCTGGCCAAGGTGCTGGAGTACATCCCGGCCGAGGATGTCCTGCTGATGCGCGCCGGGGTCGGGTGGCATCCCGGCACGGTCGGGGTGGCCAGGCTCGGCGCCGACCTGGAGAGCCCGGCCGGCTATGCGTTCAAGACCGGGCGCTCGGTGCTGTCGAACCACCTGGCCGGCGAGGGCCGCTTCCGCACGCCGCGGCTGTTGCTGGAGCACGGGGTCAGGCGCGCCTTCAACGTGCCGATCAGCGTGCCCGGCCGCCGCTACGGCGTGCTCGAGGTCGACAGCCCGGACGGCCCCGAGTTCGAGGTCGCCGACACCGCCTTCCTGGAAACGCTGGCCTCCCTGCTGGCGCATGCGATCGCCCGTGATGCACAGCAGGGCGCCATCGAGGCCGAGCGCGCCTTCGCCCAGGACCTGCTGGAGACCAGCCCGGACTGCATCAAGGTCCTGGAGCTCGACGGAACGGTGGCACAGGTCAACGGCAACGGCCTGTGCCTGCTGGAGATGGATAGGCCGGACCGGCTGGTGGGCCACGGTTGGGAGACGTTCTGGCCGGTGGACGAGCGGCCGAAGGTCGAGGAGGCGCTGGTGCGGGCGCGGACCGGGGTCACGGCTCGGTTCGAGGGCTACTGCCCGACCCACAAGGGCCAGGATCGCTGGTGGGAGGTCGAGGTCAGGCCCGTGCTGGACGGCACCGGCCTGCCGCGGCGGCTGATCGCCATCTCCCGCGACGTCACCGAGCGGCGACGGGCCAGCGAGGCCAAGGACCTGCTGATGCTCGAGGTGCACCACCGGGTGAAGAACAGCCTGCAGCTGGTGCAGAACCTGCTGACCCTGCAGGCCCGCTCGACGCGGGACGAGCGGGCGGCCGCCCAGCTGAACGAGAGCGCCAGCCGCGTTCACACCATCGGCGCCATCCACGACCGGCTCTACCGGACCGGGGCGGCGTTGACCGTCGAGGTCGGTCCCTACCTGGAGGGGCTGGTGGAGGACCTCCGGGCTGGCATGGCCTCCACGCTGGAGGATCGTCCCATCATCGTGCGGGTCGAGAAGGCCACCCGGTCCGCCACCGACATGCCGACGCTGGGCCTGGTGCTGACCGAGCTGGTCACCAACGCGCTCAAGTATGGACGGGGCACGGTCCGGGTGTCCTTCACGGAGCCGGCCGGCAGCGATGGCGTGCTGGTGGTGGAGGATGACGGCTGCGACCTGCCGGCGGACTTCGATCCGTCCCGCAGCCGGGGGCTGGGCATGCGGCTCGTCCAGGGGCTGCTGCGCGGCCAGGATGCCGGCCTGAGCCTCGACCGCAGCGTGGGACATACCCGCTTCGTGGCGCGGCTGCCGCCCGCCAGGACCGAGGGCTGACGAGGAGGCCGGCCCGGCGGCGCGCAACTGTCATCCCGACGCGGCGCTGACCTTCCTCAACCCGGGGGGCACGTCGTGGCCTGTGATGTACTCGTGCTCGACGACGATCCACTGGTCCTCGTGACCATGGTCGAACTGCTGCGGGACGAGGGGTTCGTCGTCGGCCAGGCCCAGGGCTCGGTCGAGGCGATCCGACAGTTCAACGAGCTCCCGAGCCCGGGCGTCCTCGTGACCGACTTCAACCTGAGCGAGCGCAAGACCGGGCTGGACGTCGCGACGGAGCTGCGGCGACAGGCGCCCGATCTCGCGATCGTCTTCGTCACCGGGCGGCCGGACCTGCTGCACCATCACGCCATGGACGGTCGGCAGCGGCTCCTGCGCAAGCCGTTCTCGGTAGTCGAGCTGGTGGCGGCCATCCGCGAGATACGAGGGACGACGTAGCCTCATCGCCGCGTTTGCCGTGTCACCTGGATCAGCCATTCGCCCGATCATCGTGGCGATCACCAGATGAGGGGAGTTTGGGGTAGCTGGTCTCCTGTCCCCGCAGCCTGATCATGACCGGCACAGCAAGAGACAGGCCCCCGATGGAGATGCCGAGCCGTTGTCGTGCGCGATGGCCGATACCCGATGGGGGGTAAGGAAGGCGGATAAGTTGCCGTTCGATCGTTACGCGGCCGTGCACCTGATTCCTGACGAATGACTTGATCCATGGCCCGGACACTGTAAGCAGACCCCCCGCATCGAGATCAAGGGGCCAGATGCCGTACGATCATGTCGCGTAGCGCCGTGACCGTACGGTCAGGGGCCGGACTCTCGACGGTGCTGGGCACGGTTGCGGCCCTGCTGTTCCTCCTGGTCAGCGGCGCGCTGTCCATCTCGAACGTCGAGGTGCTGAGGTCCAGCAGCGACGAGATCGTGCACTCGAACGCGGTCATCGCCGCCCTGTCCACGCTGCTCTCCGCCATGCAGGACGCCGAGACGGGGCAACGGGGCTTCCTGCTGACCGGGAACGACGCCTACCTCGAGCCGTACCGCGACGCACTTGCCAGGGCGGCCTCGGACCTCGACGCGATCGCCTCGCTGACAGAGGACAACCCGGTCCAGCAGGCCAGCCTCCGTCGGCTGAGACCGCACGTCGAGGCCAAGCTCGCCGAGCTGAAGGAGACCATCGACCTGCGCCGCACCCGCGATCTCGCGGCGGCCCTGGCGGTCGTGAACACCGATCGCGGCAAGGCGGAGATGGACGCGATCCGGACGCGGCTGGCATCGATGGATGCGGAGGAGGCGCACCTGCGCGAGGCACGACTCTCGGAGGCGCGCCTCGCCCATCGGACGGCGATCATCAGCGGGATCCTGACGAGCCTCCTCGGCATCGCGCTGACGCTGCTCGCGGGGGGGCTGGTGCTGGGCACAGTCCGTGGCCGACGGCGGGAGGCCTGGCTCCAGGCCGGTCAGCTCGGCCTCGCCGAGGCCCTGCTCGGCGACAAGACCGTGCAGCAGCTGGGTGACGGCATCCTGGACTTCCTGAACCGTTTCACGGGCGCACAGGCCAGTGTGCTGTTCAGGGACGAGGACGGCGGCTTCCAGCGGACCGCCCAGCTCGGCGTCCCCGCCGGCGCCGCCATCCCCGAGCGCTTCACGGCACGGGAGGGATCGCTGGGCAGCGTGGCCGCCAGCGGCCGGCCCGTCGTCCTGCACGACGTGCCCGAGGGCTACCTGACCATCGGCTCCGCCCTCGGGCAGGGCCGGCCGCGCTACCTGGTCATCGCGCCGTTCAGCGCCGACGGGGCCGTGAACGCGGTGATCGAGCTCGGCTTCCTGCAGCCGGTCGACGCGCTCCTGGGCACGTTCCTGGAGGGGATCGCCGTGCCCGCGGGGGTCGCCCTGCGCTCGGCGCGTTACCGGACGGAGCTGCAGGACCTGCTCGAGGAAACGCAGCGCCAAGCGGAGGAGATGCAGGTCCAGACCGAGGAGCTGCGGGTCTCCAACGAGGAGCTGGAGGAGCAGGGCCGCGCGCTGCGGGAGTCGCAGGGCCGCCTGGAGCAGCAGCAGGCGGAGCTCGAGCAGACCAACTCGCAGCTCGAGGAGCAGGCGCAGCTGCTGGTGGTCCAGCGCGACGACCTCGCCCGCTCGGGTGCCGCGATCGAGCAGACGGTCCGCGAGCTGGAGCAGGCGAGCCGCTACAAGTCCGACTTCCTGGCCAACATGTCCCACGAGCTCCGCACGCCGCTCAACTCGCTGCTGATCCTGTCCAAGCTGCTCGGCGACAACCCCGAGGGGAACCTCCTGGACGAGCAGGTCCGGTACGCCCGCACCATCCAGTCGTCCGGGAACGACCTCCTGAACCTCATCAACGACATCCTTGACCTGTCGAAGATCGAGGCCGGACACGTCGAGATGGAGGCCGAGGCCGTATCGCCGCAGCGGCTGGTCGCCAGCCTGCGCCAGACCTTCGAGCCCGTGGCCGGCGAGCGCCGCCTGCGGTTCGTCGTCGACATCGCCGCCGATGCGCCGGCAACGATCGTGACCGACGGCCAGCGGCTGGAGCAGGTCCTCAGGAACCTGCTGTCCAACGCCTTCAAGTTCACCGAGGCCGGGACGGTGGAGCTGCGCATCGCGCCGCACGGGCGGGACGGCATCCGCTTCGCCGTGACCGACACCGGCATCGGGATCCCGGCCGAGCAGCACGGGGCCATCTTCGAGGCGTTCCGGCAGGCGGACGGCGCCATCAACCGCCGCTACGGCGGCACGGGCCTGGGCCTGTCCATCTCGCGCGAGCTGGTGCGCCTGCTCGGCGGTTCCATCGACCTGCGGAGCGAGCCGGGCAAGGGCAGCACCTTCGAGGTCATCCTGCCGTCGGCCCACGATGCCGCGCGCGTGGAGGCTCGGTCCGAGCCGGCGGCGCCCGTCGCCGCGATGGTTCCGGCGACCCCGGGGACAACGC
>CAXUBN010000119.1:0-6877 GCA_964249255.1 uncultured Acetobacteraceae bacterium
CCCCGGTCCCTTCAAATATGGGGTGGTCTCGCGCCACATGGACCCCGCATAATTTTTTCACTTGGCGCCTATGCGTTATGCCAAAGTCACTTCTAACCAACGCTGTCCAGCGGATCAAAGGGTGAAGCTGGACAGCTTGGCAACTTCATATTATTTGATCACGCGCAGTTTTGGCCTCTGTTGCCGCACATCTTCGTCCGCTTCTTCAAGCGCTCGCCGAAGCGCACGCTCGATGATCGCCTCTACGCCTCCAGCAGCAGAGACACGCACCAGCACGGCCGCCATGCCACTGACGACGTTGCCATGTCGACTCATGACTGGTTTGCAAAATCTATCTCGCATTGATCAAGCTCCCATCTCTAGGTTGAAATTCAGTGCGCCCCCATCCAACACGTGATGGTGGTCTCCTTTTTGACACAGCTTGATTCGCTGCACCAGTCCCGCTACTCATGGAGCCGGACCCCCGTCAGTAAGCGGCAACCATCCTTCTTCTGTGCTCACGCGCCTCTTGAGTCATGCCATTATCACGGCAGGGATGACATCGGCGCGTCGCAGTTGTTCCATTTTCGTTCCTGCGGCGGAATCGGACCCTGGCTTTCCCGATCGACCGCTCGGTGCTGCTCTCCGGCGTGATCCGCGAGACCTCCTTGCTGGAGATCGAGTGCCGGCAGTGTGGTCGAGCTGGACGCTTATCAGTCCGGCGTCCGATTTGGGACCATGGGCCGGAGGCAACCGCTTGATCCGTGATCTAGGAGGTATCGGCCGATTGCCCCCAACGAGCGGCGGGCGTGCATTGGACCAAGGGGTGCCAGGCCATGTGTCCGACGCTACCCCGCTACATGCCGCCGATGGAGCCGCACCGGCTGCCGGCGTGGGCTGGGAAGCGGCGAGACTAGCCCGGCTGCGTCCGATCACGTCCGCAGTTGTTCAGCCTAAAGTGATGCCCCAATGATGCCCCGCGCTACGGGAGGGCTTCAACCAGCTTTGACCACCACCGCCAAGCCACTGTATTAAAATAGAAAAAATTGGTGCCGACACTCGGAATTGAACCGAGGACCTACTGATTACGAATCAGTTGCTCTACCCCTGAGCTATGTCGGCATCCAGGCTGGGGTATACAAAGCCCCGCCCCCTCCCGCAACCTGCGGATCTTGTAACCCCGCGCGCGTTCACGGGGGACTAGGATGATGACGACGGGCCGGATTGGCCGTGCCGTCCAGGTGAAGGGTGGCCATCGCATGGGTTCGACCGACCTCCAGGCCGCGCGCGCCATCTCGCGGGTCCAGGCCGTGGGCGGCAACGCCCGCCTGCTGGGCTCCCGGGTCAAGGGGTTCCGGATCGGAGCACATCGGCCGGCATCCACTGGCCTCCATGCGCTGGACGGGCTGTGCGAATGCGGCAGCTGCGGTTACTTCCAGCGCGTGCCCGAGCTGGAGCCGGGGCAGGTGGCCGATTGCCGCCGCTGCCACGGCCAGATCGGCCGCCGCCGCACCAACCCGCCAATCGCGACCCCGCTCGCCCTGTGCGTCGCCTCCGCCGTGCTCTACCTGGTGGCGATCCTCGAGCCGCTGATGACGCTGGACCTGTACGGCCGGGATCATACCGTGACCCTTCTCACCGGCCCGATCGAGCTGTGGCGCGAGGGCTGGGGGCTGGTCGGCGTGCTGGTGGCGGCGGCCACCGTGATCGTGCCGCCGATCGTGATCGCCCAGATGCTGTCCGTGCTGATCGCGGCCTCCGGGCGGAGCCTGCCCAGCTGGGCGCCAGGGGTGATGCGCCGCTACGAGCGGCTGCGGCCCTGGTCCATGGTCGAGGTCTACATGCTAGGCGTGTTCGTGGCCTACACCAAGCTGATCGACCTGGCCCGGGTCGAGGTGGGCCCGGCGGTCTATGCGCTGGCTGCCCTGATGGTGACCATGGCCGCCACCGACTCCACCGTGGACGTCGACCTGATCTGGCGCAAGCGGGAGGTGTCGCGCTTCGTGCGCCGAGCGGACGGGCGGCAGCTGATCGTGTCGCTGGTCGACGCCACCGAGATGGAGCTGCCGCCGGCGCAGCGGCTGGTGAGCTGTACCTCGTGCGGGCTGGTGTGCGCGGCCGGGCATGACCTGCCGCAGGAGGACATGCTGGGTTATTGCCCCCGTTGCCAGGCCCGGGTGCGCCGGCGCAAGCCGCAGGCGCTGAGCCGCTGCGTGGCGCTGATCCTGGCCGCCGTAGTGCTCTACATCCCGGCCAACCTTTACCCGGTGATGACCATCATCAAGCTGAACCGCGGCGGCGGCTACACCATCATGGACGGCGTGCGCGGGCTGTACGAGACCGGGGCCCTGCCGCTGGCGCTGCTGGTGTTCTTCGCCAGCATCACCGTGCCGGTGCTCAAGATCCTGGGCCTGGGCTCGATGTGCTGGTGCACCTGGCGCGGCTCGCGCGCCCTGCTGGTGGACCGCGCCCGGCTGTTCCGGGTAATCGACTTCATCGGCCGCTGGTCCATGATCGACGTGTTCATGGTCTCGATCCTGGTGGCGCTGGTGCATTTCGGCGGCATCGGCAACATCAGCGCCAATCCCGGGGTGTTCGCCTTCTCGGCCGTGGTGGTGTTGACGATCGCCGCCGCCAACTGCTTCGATCCTCGCGTGATGTGGGATGCGGCCGGCATGAATGGGGCGGCTCTCGACCACGCCCGGACCCGGCCGGACCGGCAGCCCCCCACCATCCCCGTTTCTGCCATCACGGAGCCCGCCCGCGCGTGAGTGACCAGCACGAAAGGCCGCCGCAGGCGGAGGCGGCCCGCCGCGCCAACGACCATTCGGGCGAGCAGCCCGATGACCCATCCTCCACCGCCACGGTCCGCCGCACCCGCTTCTCGCTGATCTGGCTGATCCCGATCCTGGTGGTGGCGATCGCCGCCTATCTCGGCTGGGAAACGGTGTCGCGCCGCGGGCCTGAGATCACGCTGGAGTTCGACACCGCCGACGGCATCACCGCCGGCCAGACCCAGGTGAAGCACAAGGCGGTCGGGCTCGGCACGGTGCAGAGCGTGGGGTTGTCGAAGGACCTGAAGCGGGTCGAGATCCAGGTGCAGATGAGCGGCCAAGCCAAGCCGTTCCTGACCAACAACGCGCAGTTCTGGGTGGTGCGCCCCCGCCTCAGCGGCGCCAGCGTATCCGGCCTCGACACCCTGGTGTCGGGCGCCTACATCGCGGTCGACCCGGGCATGCCGGGCGCCCCGCCCCAGGATCACTTCAAGGGACTGGAAGCGCCCCCCGGCGTCCGCTCCGACGAGCCGGGCCGCACCTACACGTTGATGACCAACGACGTGCGCTCGATCAGCCAGGGCGCCCCGGTGTTCTTCCGCGACGTGGTGGTGGGTGAGGTGCTGGGCTACGCCATGCCGCCCGGCGGCCGTGGCCCGATCCCGGTGCAGGTGTTCATCCGCCAGCCCTACGACGGCTACCTCCGCACCGACACCCGGTTCTGGAACGTGTCGGGCATCACCGCCGACCTCAACGGCGGCAGCCTGCGCATCCAGATCGAGTCGCTGCAGGCGGTGCTGTCGGGCGGCATCGCGTTCGGCCTACCCGAGCAGCGTCGCGGCACGGACGCGCCGCCCGCCGCCGACAATGCCGTGTTCAAGCTCTACGCCAGCAAGGACGACGCTGACACCGCCGGCTACCGCGACCGGCTGGAGCTGATCACCTATTTCCACAGCTCGGTGAAGGGCCTGTCGCCGGGCAGCCCGGTCAACATGTTCGGCCTGCAGGTCGGCAACGTCACCGACGTCAAGCTCCAGCTCAACCACCAGGCCGGAGAGACGCGGGTCCGGGTGGCGATGGAGATCCAGCCGGAGCGCGTGTTCACCGACGATGAGGTCAGGCCGGAGTCGACGCTGCAGACCCTGCAGGCGCTGGTGAACAACGGCCTGCGCGCCGAGACCGACAGCGGCAACCTGCTGACCGGCTCCTCGGTGATCTCGCTCGGCTTCGTGCCCAACGCCCGGCCCGAGCAGATCGCGATGGAGGGCGGCGTCATCGTGCTACCCTCCAAGTCGGGCGGCTTGTCCGGCATACAGGACAGCCTGTCCACGGTGGCCGACAAGATCGCGGCGATGCCGCTCACCCAGATCGGCGACCACCTGAACGACCTGCTGGCCCACACCGACAGCACCGTGAACGGCCCGCAGCTGAAGGGGGCGATCGCGCAGCTCACCGCCACGCTGGGCCGTGTGCAGGCCCTGGCGGCGCACGCTGACCGCGGCCTCGACCCGCTGCTGCAGCGCCTGCCGCAGATCGCCGACGAGCTGCAGCAGACCGTCCAGCACGCCAACGAGACGCTGTCCGCGTATGGCGGCAACTCCGACTTCAACCGCAGCCTGAAGCAGACCCTCGACCAGCTCGGCGACACCGCCCGTTCGCTGCGCCTGCTGGCCGACTTCCTGAAACGCCATCCCTCGTCGCTTCTGTTCGGGCGGGGCAAGCCATGAGGGCGCGCATGTCGAGGCCATCGCCACCGTGGTTCGGGTTGCTGCAGCCTCGGTTCCCGTTGGCCGGCCTGCTGCTGGCCATGTCCGGCTGCGGCTCCTCGGAGCCCAGCTACTACACGCTGGCTGCCTGGCCCGGCCCCGCCGGTTACGGCGCCCCCGTGACCGTCGCGGTGCGCAACCCCACCGTCGCCCCCTTCCTGGACCGCGACTACATCGTCCGCGACGACAAGGCGTACAAGCTGAAGCTTGCGGACGATGCCGCCTGGGCGGAGCCGATCGGTCGCCTAATCGGCCGGGCCCTGACGCAGGACCTGCAGCAGCGCCTGCCCGGTAGCACCGTGACGGGCGAGGATGCCGCCGTGTCCACGGCACCACAGGCGGTTGTGGAACTGGACGTGCAGCGCTTCTCCGCCGACGGCCAGGGCCAGGCGGTGGTTGACGCTACCCTGTCGGTGCAGCGCCCGGGCGGCGCTTCCGCAGGCGCCACGCAGGGTGCCGGAAGGCCGGCCGGCCGGCTGCTGCACCTCACCATGGTGCCGGCGGGCCCCGGTACCGCTGACCTGGCCGCGGCGCTGAGCCAGCTGCTGGGGCAGGTGGCGGACGCGGCGGCCCTGCAGGCGCGGGCGCTGCCGGCGCTGCCAGATCTCGTCCGGGGCTAGGCTCCGGACGTCATGGGATCCGGCGGCCGGTTCGAGGTCCTGCCGGGCCCAACGCCGATCCGTCAGGCGGCGCGCCCGGACGGTCCGACCTGGCCGATCGGGCGCGGGACAACAGGCCACGGCGTTTCACGCGCGTCATGCCGGGGCGCCGCGCACGACCGCCCGGTATCCCAGGGCAACACCATGCTTCTTTCCCATGTGGCCGTGCCGCGGTATCAGGTTCGGTGCCGAAACGGAATGGAACGGATGCGCCTGTCCCCCGCGTGGTGTCCTGCCGCCCTGCTCCTGCTGTCGATGTCCGGATGCGGCGCCGGCGGCCCCCAGTCCTGCAAGATCACCGTCACCGTCGACGTCCCACTGCTCGACCACGCCCGGATGCCGATCGTGGTCGGCCGTCTCGACGACCACCAGGTCGGGTTGCTGCTCGATACCGGTGCGGCACAGTCGATTGTCCTGCCCAGTGCCGTGGACCGGTTCAAGCTCGCGTCCGCATCGGATCGTTTCACATGGATCACCGGCATCGGCGGCACCGCGCTGACGCACTTTGCCAGCATCCACAGCCTTGAGCTCGGCCACGGCCACGTCCGCAACCTCGACCTGCCGATCACCGGCATGACCAACATATCGAACAGGTCCCAGCTGCCTATGCTGGGCATGTTCGGCGCCGACTTCATGTCCAACTACGACGTCGACATCGACCTGCCGCGGCATCATTTCGGCATGTACAAGCTGGCCGACTGCGGCATGATCCAGCCGGTGGAGACGCCCTACTTCACCATGCCGTTCCATCTGGAAGGCACCGCGATCAAGGTCGAGCTGAAGCTCAACGGCGTGCCGGTGGATGCCCAGCTCGACTCGGGCGCCGCGACGACCATGGTTACCGAGGACGATGCGAGGCATGCCGGCGTGACCCAGGACATGCTGGCCGCCGATCGGAGCATCGGCCTGACCGGCGTGGACGGATCCCCCGTGCAGGGTGGTTGGCACCGGTTCGCCAGCCTGGAGATCGGCAACGAGCGGCTGAACAACTTCCGCCTGGCGGTCGCACCCTCCGCCGTCGACATCACGCTGCTGGGCGACGACTTCCTGCGCTACAACCGGGTCTGGATCTCCTACCCGCTGCAGACCCTGTTCATCCAGCCGGCCGCGGGCAATCCGATCGTCCACGTCGCAACGGCGCAAGCGCCCTGAGGTCCGGAAGTCCCGTGGACGGGGTCACCCCACGTTATCGGGGATCGGGGGATAACGGAACGAATGCGATACGTCGGGCGTGGGGATGCCGGATCATGACGTCGATATCGCTGGCCTCATCCGGCATGACGTCTCGCCAAGGGCCGAGGCTCGGCCCGATACCGGACTTTTATGACCGGCTTTCAGACCTTCTCGACCTGGCTGTACTCGAGATCCACCGGGGTGGAGCGGCCGAAGATCGAGACGCTGACCTTGAGCCGGCCCTTCTCCTCGTCCACGTCCTCGACGGTGCCGTTGAAGCTGGTGAACGGCCCATCCGCGACGCGCACCTGCTCGCCGATCTCGAACAGGACCGCGGGGCGCGGCCGCTCCACGCCCTCCTGGGTCTGCTTCATGATGCGCTCGGCCTCGCTGTTCGAGATCGGCGACGGCTTGGTCTTACTGCCCAGGAAGCCGGTGACCTTGGGCGTGTCCTTGACCAAGTGCCACGCGTCGTCGGTCAGCTCCATCTTCACCAGCACGTAGCCGGGGAAGAACTTGCGCTCCG
>CAXUBN010000120.1:0-6870 GCA_964249255.1 uncultured Acetobacteraceae bacterium
GGCCAGCACCGAGGCCACCCGCGGCAGCGCCGACCGGCTCAGGAGCAGGTACAGGACCAGGAAGATCACCGCGCCCCAGAACAGCTGCCCGGTGGTGAGCGGGTTGTTGAACTGGAGCTGCGGCATGCCGGCCGCGAAGGCCGGGCGGTCGCCGGCGAGGACGGCCAGCGCACCGAGGATGGGCGGCCCAAGCACGGAAACGCCGGCGGACGCCGCGATCCGCCGCCGCATCGCCCGCACCGCCGTCGTCCCCGCCGCGCTCAAACGAACAGGATGATGAAGGCGATCACCAGCGCGTAGAGCGCCACCGCCTCGGTCAGCGCGAAGCCCAGGATGCCGAGCCCGAACACGTGCGGCCGGGCGGCCGGGTTGCGGCCGATGGCGCTCACCAGGGCCGCGAAGATGTTGCCGATGCCGACGCCGACGCCGGCGAGGGCGATCACGGCGATGCCGGCGCCGATGTAGCGAGCCGCTGCGAGATCCATGGAGATGTGGTCCTTGACGTGGGGAATGGGGGAGGGGATGCGGCGCCCGTCGCTAGTGGTGGGCGACCGCCTCGCGCAGGTAGATGCAGGTCAGGATCGCGAACACGTACGCCTGCAGCCCGCCGACCAGCAGCTCGAGCGCGATCAGCGCCATGTTGATCACCACCGGGCCGATGCCCAGCACCGGGCCGATCACGTGGATGCCGCCCAGCAGCACCGTGAAGGCCGCGAACATCTCGAACATGACGTGGCCGGCCATCATGTTGGCGAACAACCGTACCGACAGGCTGATCGGCCGCGACAGGTAGGACAGGATCTCGATCGGCACCAGCAGCGGCGCCAGCGCCTTGGGCGCGCCCTCCGGCAGGAAGTGGCCGAAGAAGCCGAGCCCCTGCTCGCGCAGCGCCACCAGCAGACCCACGGTGAACACCAGCACGGCCATGCCGGCGGTGACGACGATGTGGCTGGTGAAGGTGAACGAGCCCGGGATCAGCCCCAGGTAGTTGCCGACCAGGATGAAGGTGAACAGCGTGAACACGAACGGGAAGAACCGGCGGCCCTGGTGGCCGATCTGGTCCGCCGTCATGGTGTGGATGAAGTCGTAGAGGATCTCGGCCAGCGCCTGCAGCCGGCCCGGCACGATCGCGCGCGGCCGCATGCCGACGTAGAGCAGCAGCAGCACGATCGCGGACGCGATCACCATCATGAGGTTGGACTGGCTGAAGCGCAGGCTGGCGCCGAGCGAACCCAGGACCGGGTGCAGCTCGAACTGACCCAGCGCGTCGATGGAGTGTCCGCCCGCCAAACCCTTAACCCCCCTATCGCCGGCCGGCGGGGCCGGTGGGGCCCGTCGCTTGCGGCGGCGGCGCGACCAGGCGCCAAACGTTGACCATCCCGGCGACGCCGCCGAGAAGCAGGAACAGGATCAGGAACAGCGGCCTGGTCCGGAGGACGTGGTCCAGCGTCCAGCCGATGGCCAAGCCCACCAGCAGCGCCGAGACCAGCTCGGCCCCGACCCGGAACACCACCGCCATCCCGGTCGCGTCCGGAGTGGCCGCATCGGGCGGTGGGGGCTCGGGATCCAGGCCCTGCCTGCTCCGTGCCGCCCGCAGCCGCTGATCGAAGGATTTCCCGGGGCCGCCCGTATCTCTGCCCGTGTGTCCGCCCGTGTCCTTGTCCATGGATCGCACCTCCCGCCGGGCGCCCGCGCTCACTACTGGCGGCGCAACGACGTGTCAAGGAAACGTCCGGGACCCGGATTCGGTGGCCCGACCGGCTAGTACGAGGTCGGTTTGGGGGCCGCCGCGGTGCGCAGCGCCACCCCCTCGAACAGGGCCTGCCCGATCGTGCCGCCGGGGCCGCCGGTGCCGGGAGGGATGGCGAACAGCCCGCCGCCGACATGGGTCACGTACTGGTTCAGCATGTCCAGGCGCGACAGCCGCTCGAACACCGGGATGAAGCCCTGCCGCGGATCGCGCTGGTAGCAGATGAAGAACAGCCCGGCATCGTACTCGAGCCCCTGGCGCCAGGGCGGCCAGCGCTCGGCGACGTGGCTCAGGCCGTCGTTGTAGGAGTAGGCCCGGCGCAGCATCTGCGCGCCGTTGTTGCTGGCGGCCGAGGCCAGCCGCACGTGCGCGTTCTCGCCGATCACCGGGTTGCCGTCATGGTCGACGGCGTCGAGGTCGAGCGGGTCGAACTCGGTCTGGCCGGTGAGCGGCGCGCCGGATCGCTTGCGCCGGCCGAACACCTGCTCCTGGAACGCGAGGTCGGTGCGGTCCCAGTGCTCCAGCGCCACCCGGATGCGGCGCGCCACCATGTAGCTGCCGCCGCGCATCCAGTCCGGGCCCTCTTGCCCGGCCCAGACGATGGCCTCCGGCGAGGCGGTGTAGTGCGGCCGGCCGCCGCTGATGGCGGTGATCTGCTTCGCGCGGGCCGTGACCGGGTTCTGGGTGCCGTCCTTGAAGCCCATGAGGTTGCGGGGCGTGTCCTCGGCGGCGAACTGCGCCGAGTAGCCGTTCTGGATCCAGCGCAGCGCCGCGGTGCCGTCGGCGATCCGCGCCAGCTGCCGCACGGCGTGGAACGCCACCTGCGGGTCGTCGGCGCAGGCCTGTACCGACAGGTCGCCGCCGGTCTGGGCCGGGGCCAGCTGGTCGCCGTTGAAGCGGGGCAGGTCGGCCAGCGCCGCCGGGCGGCGGTGCGCCAGGCCGTAGCGGTCGCGGCCATCCCTCTCGAACAGGCCGGGGCCGAAGCCGAAGGTGAGGGTCAGCCGGGCCGGGCCCAGTCCCACCGCCTCGCCGCTGTCGGCGGGCGGGCGGTCGGGATCGCCGTCGGTCGGTCCCGCCGTGTCACCCGCCGTCATGCGCCGCGCCGCCGCGGTCCAGAGCCGCATCAGCCGCAGCACCGACGGCCCGTCCTCGGTCACGAGGTCGAAGGCGACGAAGCAGCTGTGATTTTGAAGCGGGGTCATGATGCCGGCCTGGTGCGGGCCGTCGAACGGCTCGACCAACGCCCGCGACGCGCCGCGGGCCGTGGGCGTAATGCCGTGGTCGAGCTCGGCCGGCCGGCCGGCAGCGCGGGCGCCGGAGAACGGGCATGCCATGCCCGCGGCGGCCAGTCCGCGCAGGAAGCCCCGTCTCGATGCCGCGTCGGCGGTCATGGGCGACGCGGGAAGGCCAGGGGCGCCGCCCCTGGACCCCGCTGGGGCCGTGGCCCGAGACCCCTAAAGTTGGAGTCCAGAGGCTCGCCTCTGGCGGGGTCCAGGGGCAGGGCCCCTGGCCTTAATGCGCCAACACCAGCGTGTTCACGTCGTCCTCGACATAATAGAAGCCGGTGCCGCCGGTTGCGACCGCCAGCCCGAACAGGTCGCCGCTGCCGGCCGGCTGCTGCGCCTTGTCCACGTCCACCCACTGCGCCGCCACCTGCCGCCGCGCGGCGGGGTCGATCTCGATCACCTGGCCGTTCAACCCGTTGGTCACCAGAAGGTTGTCGTTCGGCAGGTTCACCAGCGCCAGGGGCCGCTTCATGAAGCCGTCCCGCGTGACCTCGACGCCGGTGCCGGCGCTGCCGGTGCGGGTGAGCGCGTCCGGGATGCGCACGATGCGGTTGCCGATCGCGTCCGACACGTAGATCGAGCCGTTGGGCCCGAGCGCCACCCCGGTCGGGCCGATGATGAACACGCCCCTGTCGGCCCGCTCGCCGAACCCGTCCGCCACCACGGTCATGGCGCCCTGCACCGGTTTGGCCCCGGCCGGGATCCTGACCTCGAGGCGCACCACGGTGGCGCGCGACACCACCGGCGCGTCGCCGCTGCCGGGGGGGGCGCCCACGCCGTAGCCGGTGTTGCTGAAGAACAGCGTGGCGCTGTCGCCGCGGTCGACCACGGCCATGTTGCCCCACGGGCCGTTGATCCGGGGGTTGGTCCAGACGTCGGCCAATTGGCCGTTGGAGTCGAACACCAGGAGGCAGCCGTCGCCCTTGGTGGCCGTGGTGCCGTCGCGGCTGGGCAGGCTGCCGACGATCACCCAGCCGCTCCGCAGCACCGTCATCGCCGTGGTCATGCCGACGCCGCCCGGGCACCGGTCCAGCGTCTGCGGCACGCCGGCGAACGGGGTCAGCGTCTGCGCCGCCGGGTCCACCAGCACCAGCGTGGTGCCCAGCCCCTGCAGGTTGCTGGCGTCGTTGAAGTTGCTGACCAGCACCTGGCCAGCGACCAGCTTGCCCCGCGTCACCGGCGAGACGACCACCGCGTAGGGGTTCTGGTCGCCGTTGGCGGGCACCGTCGAGACCACGGTGCTGTGCCGGTGCAGGCCGGACAGGAACGACGGGGCGTCGACCGCCCGCGCGGCCGGCGACGCCAGCAGCGCCAGGCCCAGGACGGACCCGAGAAGCACGGACCCGAGAAGCGTCGAACGGTGCGGGGAACGGACCATCATGGGCTCCAGGTAGTGAGAGGCAATCGCAACTGCAACGGTTAAAGGATCAGCGTGGCGCGGACGCCCAGGACGAGCTCGTTGGAGATGCGCCCGTCCGGCTGGTTCGGGTTGGCGATGCCGGCACCGGGCATGACGATGTACTGGGCGTCCGGCTGCAGCGTCAGCCAGCCGGTCAGCGCGTAGGTGTAGGTGAGCTCAAGGTAGCTTTCGGAGGAGCGCAGGGGCGAGTACGCGCCCTGGCCTGCTCTTTGGGCGAAGGACTGCGCGTCGCGGTCGAAGTCGAGGGCGCCGCGGCCGATCTTGGTGAACCCGCCGGCGAAGCCCAGCACGTCGCCGTCGCGGCCTGGCAGCGGGTCGTGCAGCACCACGCCCAGGTTGGCCGCGAAGTCGATCAGGTTGCGGTCGCCGGGTGCGCCCATCAGGCGGGTGAACAGGCTGAGCGAGCGGGAACGGTTCGGGTCCGGCCGCCAGATCATCTGGTCGACGACGCCGTAGACCGAATAGTCGTGCCGCCGCATCCGCGGGGTGCCGTCGCTGTTTGGATCGGCCAGCAGGCCGCCCATGTCGTCGTAGCGCTCGTCGGGGACGTTCGCCGTGTCGAACCAGGCGCCGAGCTTGTAGACGCCGGGGAGCCCGGTTCCCTGCGGGCCGAGGCGCTCGTCCGTCACGGTGTCGCCGGCCGAGGGCGCGTTCAGCGCATACTGCAGCTCGGCGATGAACAGGGCGCCGGTGCCCAGGCTGAACCGCGCGCCGGACTGCTCGGCGCCGCGCACCTGGCTGTCGTCGTCGAACGCCCCGCCGGACGGGTTGTCGTCGAACGCGCCGGCCAGCGCCGTGAACGGCCCGACGCTGCCGCGCAGCCGCACGCCGAGCGAGGACAGCGGGTAGGCGGGGCCGCCGGCGTAGAGGTCGTAGGACGGCAGGGCCGGCCAGCCGAACATGGTGTTGGCGAAGGTGCCGGCGCTGGCACTGCCGATGAACTCCTGGTCCAGGCTCTGCTGGCCGACCTTCACGTCGTAGCGGTTCTCGTCGAACGCCTGGTCGTACCAGATCTCCCACAGCCGGGTGGCGCGGTTGGCCTCGATGCCGCTGATCGTGTCGAGGTTGTCCAGGTTGTCCCCGCTCTCGCTGCGGCCATGGATCTGGAACGCGCTGACGTTGAACGTGCCGCCGCGGATGCCGAGCCGGCGGCCGAGGTCGATGCCCAGGTTGAGCTCGGTGAGCCCATCGGCGGCGGCGCCCCGGTGGATGCCGCCGGTCGGGTTGCCGAACAGCTCGTCGATCTCGCTGCCGCCCAGGGTGATGCCGTACTGGCCGAGCCAGGGCCGTATGCCCCAGGCCGGGCCGAGCAGGTTGGACGGGCTGGTCTGCGCCCGGGCCGGCATCGATGCCGCCAACGCCGCCGTCGCCGCCAGTCCGGCCAACGCCGGGATCCTCAGTCGCGTCACCATGTCAGACAACGGCCACCTGTTAATGCAAATCATTTGCAAGTGGATCTACGGTCTGGGAACGGTCGCGTCAACCGGCCATGGGGTCCGAACGGCGGCGATCCACGCCGCCGTTCGGCCGCGGGCGGGCGGATCAGAAGTTGCGGGGCGCCGCCTTGAGCGGGTTGTCGCGCATGTCGCTGCCGGGCTCGCCCTCCTCGAGATCGTCGTCGTCGAGGGCCTCCATGTTCACAGACCGGTCGCCGTCATGGGCCAGCACCTCCTGCTCGCGCGTGCCGCCGGTGCGGTCCACGTGGTAGAGCTGGTGCAGCCCGGCCTCCGTCGCCTCCTCCCGGGCGCGCGTCTCGGCCCGGTCCCAGGACAGCGGTGCGCCGTCGTCGTCCAGCAGCCGGCTGGTGTGCTCGGTCTGGTCGGCGCGGATGACGATCAGCTCCATCATCACCTGGCGCGGCGCGTCCTCCTCGAAGCGGCGCATCAGGATCACGGCGGGTCCGTCCGGCAGCGGGTCGTGCGGCTGCAGCGTCCTGGTCTCGGTCATGGTGCGGGTCTTCCTCCTGATGCGGAGGCACAACGACCGCCGGCGGGCCCGGTTCGGAAACCGCCGTCCAGCCGCCCGTCAGCCGCCCCGTCAGCCGCCCCGTCAGCCGCCCGGGGTCACCACCAGGCAGGGGATGTCGTGGGCCCGGAGCGCCGCGCAGGCGCTGCCGGCATCGTCGCGGCCGAGGCCGGCCAGCCGTGCGCGATACAGCACGCCGTGGCCGAACGGCGCGGTCGGCTGCACCACGCTCTGGCTGCCGGCCAGGACCCGGTAGTCGGCCTGCCGCGCCATGGTGGTGGCGAAGCGCGCCTGGTCCACCGAGTTGAAGGCGCCGACCTGGATCGCCCACCGGCCGAAGGACGGCGCGCTGGCCAGCAGTACCGGTGCGCGCGCGGCCGGGGCGGGGACCGTCACCGGCACCGAGGGGGACATCGGGACCCGTGTGGGGGCCGACGGCGCGGTCGGTG
>CAXUBN010000121.1:0-6841 GCA_964249255.1 uncultured Acetobacteraceae bacterium
GCACGGGACGGCTGGTGGCCGGCCGAGCCCGACGGTGCCTGGACCAACGGCGACGCCGGGCTGGACCTCGGCACGCATCCCGGGACCGACCCCACCACGCTGATGGTACGGGTGGTCGGGGGCGGGCCCTATCGGTGCGAGGCGATGGCGGCGATGCAGCAGCCAGCCGGGATCGGCGCCTGAGGCCAGGGGGGCGCCGCCCCCAAACCCGGCCGGGGCCGTCAGAAGTCCAGGTCGCTGTAATGGTCGGGGGGATTGGTGCCGGTGATGCGGTCGGCCAGCAGCGCCCGGAAGCACGGGCGGGACTTCATCTTGGCATACCACTCCTTGGTCGGCGGGCTCAGCGTCCAGTCGATGTCGCCGATGTAGTCCAGCGAGGAGAGCTGTGCCGCGGCGGCGAAGTCGGCCAGCGACAGCGACGGGCCGGCCAGCCACTTCCGGGTCTCGGCCAGCCAGCCGATGTAGTCGAGGTGGTAGCGCATGTTGGCATAGCCGGCGCGCAGCGCGGTGGCGTCCGGGTTGCCCTTGCCCATCACCCGCTTCAGCACCTTCTCGCCCAGCAGGTTGCGGGTGACCTCGTGGTGGAACTTGCCGTCGAACCAGGCCGCCAGGCGGCGCACCTCCACCCGTTCGGCCAGCGTGCGGCCGAGCAACGGGGTGTCGGGATAGGCCTCCTCCAGATACTCGCAGATCACCACGGAGTCCGGGATCGACAGCCCATTCTCCTCCACCAGCATCGGCACCGTGCCGGCCGGGTTGAGGTCGAGGAATTCCGGACGACGCTCCCACATCCGCTCGACCTTGAGCTCGAACGGCAGCCGCTTCTCCGACAGCACCAGGCGGACCTTGCGCGAAAACGGCGACAACGGGAGATGGTGCAGGATTCGCATGGCGACTCGACGCTATGTCATCCGCCGGGCTGTTGCCAGGGAGCGGGCCTGGACCGTGATTGGGTTGGCGACGGGGACTGGCAGCTCGTTTGATGGCGCACATCGGTGCGTGCATGGTGGTGATCGTTCCGGGCTGAGCGTCCGGGTCACGCATCCCAAGGTTTGTCGCCCGTGCCAGATCCCGATGCCGTCCATGCGTCCGATGCCTCGGCCCGCCCCCTACCCCAGATCCGTGCCCGTGGTCGCTCCTTCATGGCACTGGTGCTGTCGCCGGAGCCGCCGCTTGACGACTGGATCTCGGCGCTCGACCAACAGATCGCGAAGTCGGCCGCGTTCTTCGAGGCCAAGCCGGTAATCCTGGATTGCGGCCTGCTGGCCGGCGACGACCACGGGCTGGATGCGCTGGTGCCGGCGCTGCTTGAGCGCGGTATCCGGCTGATCGAGATCGAGAACGCCGACCCGGATTGGACCGCCGCCGCGGATTGGCCCTGGCCACAGGGCTTCTCCGGTGGCCGCGCGATCGGCGCGGTCGCGATCCCGGAAACGGCGCCGGCGTCCCACGACCCGACTGCAGCCTCGCTGGTGATCGACGAGCCGGTGCGTTCGGGCCAGTCGGTGGCGTATCCGGACGGCGACCTGGTGATCCTGGGCTCGGTGGCATCGGGGGCGGAGGTGTCGGCCGGCGGCTCGATCCACGTCTACGGCACGCTGCGCGGCCGCGCGCTGGCCGGGCTGGGCGGCAACAAGGCGGGGCGGGTGCTGTGCCGCCGCCTCCACGCCGAGATGATCGCGGTGGACGGCGTCTACATGGTGGCCGACGACATGCCGCCGGACCGACTCGGTCAGCCGGTGCAGGCGCGGCTGGAGGGCGAGCGTCTGGTGCTGTCGCCGCTCGATTGATGTAGAGCGGTCGCAACAAGCGCTAGGGGAGGATGAACCGCATGGCCAAGGTTGTGGTGGTCACGTCAGGCAAGGGCGGCGTCGGCAAGACCACGTCCACGGCAGCCCTGGGTGCCGCCCTGGCGGTGGGACCGAGCGGTGGGACCGGGGCCAACGTGGTGGTGGTCGACTTCGACGTCGGCCTGCGCAACCTCGACCTGGTGATGGGCGCCGAGCGGCGCGTGGTCTACGACCTGATCAACGTGGTGCAGGGCGATGCCAAGCTGAGCCAGGCGCTGATCCGCGACAAGCGGGTGGATACGCTGTCGATCCTGCCGGCCTCGCAGACCCGGGACAAGGACGCGCTCACCCCCGACGGCGTCGCCCGCGTGATCGACGAGCTGCGCGAGCGGTTCGACTGGGTCCTGTGCGACAGCCCGGCCGGCATCGAGAAGGGCGCGCAGCTGGCCATGTACCATGCCGACGAGGCGGTGGTGGTGACCAACCCGGAGGTGTCGTCGGTGCGCGACAGCGACCGCATCATCGGCATGCTGGACAGCACCACGGCCAAGGCCAAGGCGGGCGAGAAGCTGCCCAAGCACCTGCTGCTGACTCGCTACGACGCGGCTCGCGCGGCGCGCGGCGAGATGCTGCTGACCGAGGACGTGCTGGAGATCCTGCGGGTGCCGCTGATCGGCATCATCCCGGAAAGCGAGGAGGTGCTGCGCGCCTCCAACCTCGGCACACCGGTGACGCTGAGCAATCCGGACAGCGCGCCGGCGCGGGCCTACTTCGACGCCGTGCGGCGCCTGCGGGGCGAAACGCTGGAGATGCAGGTGCCGTCCGACCGCAAGGGCTTCCTGGCCAAGCTGTTCGGGCGGAGGGTCGCATGACCGGCGGCTCCCCCGGAGGCGGCAAAAGCTTCCTGTCGGGGCTGTTCGGCCGCCGCGGTTCGGCCCCGGTGGCGCGCGAACGGCTTCAAATTCTGCTGGCGCACGAGCGCGCCGGCGGCGGCGAGGGCCAATCCGACCTGATCACCAAGCTGCGCGAGGAGATCCTGGCCGTGATCGCCCGCCACGTGCCGATCGATCGCGACAAGGTCCAGATCAAGCTCGACCGCGGCGACGCCATGACCACCCTTGAGATCGACGTCGAGGTGCCGGGACTGAAGCCCGGCGACGGCTAGTGGTCGCGGCGCGGACGCCGGAAAGTCAGCCAACGCTTGTCTGGCGCCGATACGAGAGGACGACGTGACCGAGACGGCGCCGACGATCGTCAACATGCACACGGCGCCGGAAGTCGCGGCCGACGTGCCCGCCGCATGGGCACATTTCCGGCGCGCTCTGACGCCCGCGATGACGGCTGCAGGGCCCGGACGGTTCGGGATGGGCCGTCTCGGCATGAACGCCAGGCGGGTGCCCCCGGGCCACAGCGCGTGCCCGGCGCACACGCACCTCATGGCCGACGAGATCTTTGTCGTGCTCGAAGGGCGGGGTCTGTTCCGCTACGGCGATCGCGTGCACGAGATCCGCCCCGGGGACTGCATTTCCTGTCCGGCCGACACGGGAATCGCCCATCAGATCGCAAATCCCGTCACTCCGGACGGCACCGGTGATCTGGTCTATCTCGCGATCGGCGCCGAGCCGCCCGGGGATGTTTGCACCTATCCCGACAGCGGCGCGCTCGTCATCGATGCCCTCGGTCGCCACGGCTTCCTGCGCGAGGCCGATTATTACGAGGGGCAGCCACAGCCCACGCCGCTTTTGACGCACATCCGCGACGCACCCGTCTGATCGAGACATACGGGGTTGGCCGTGGGGGTGGGGTCCGGCTCGAGGCGCATCGGAGACGCAGTGGACATCTCCGACAGGGTCGCTGCGACCGCATCCCCTTCGCCGAGCCCAGCCCCGTCAGCGGATCCTAGACCACACCCTCCAGGTGCATCGCCTGCAGCGACAGCAGCTCGCGGTAGGGGCCCTCGCTGCGTTCCAGCACCGCGGGGGGGCCATCCTGGAGCACGCGGCCGGACTGCATCACCACGATGCGGTCGAAGTCGCGCAGCGTGGACAGGCGGTGCGCCACCGCCACCACGGTGCGGCCCACCATCAGGCGGTCCAGCGCCTGCTGCACGCGCTGCTCGCTCTCGCTGTCCAGCGCGCTGGTGGCCTCGTCGAGCAGCAGGATCGGGGCGTTGCGCAGGAACGCGCGCGCGATGGCGATGCGCTGGCGCTGGCCGCCGGACAGCTTGACGCCGCGGTCGCCGACGGGGGTGTCGAAACCCTCGGGCATCGCCTCGATGAACTCGCGGCAGCCGGCAGCCTCGGCCGCGTCGCGCACCTCCTCGTCGCTGGCGTCCGGCTTGCCGTAGCGGATGTTCTCCATCACCGAACGGTGGAACAGGGACACGTCCTGCGGCACCACCGAGATCGCCGCCCGCAGCGCCGCCTCGGTCAAGGTGCGCAGCTCCTTGCCGTCGATCAGCACCCGGCCGGCCTCGACGTAGCGGAGGCGCTGCAGCAGGGCCAGCACGGTGGTCTTGCCCGAGCCGGAGCGGCCGACCAGCCCGACCCGGCTGCCGGCCTCGACCGTGAGGCTGAACTCGTCCAGCACCGAGGCGGTCCCGGGATACGCGTAGCTGACGCCCTCGAACACGATCTCGCCGCGGGGCGGCGCGCGGAAGTCGCCGGCATCGGGGGCGTCCGGCATGTCGTGCGGCAGCAGCAGGGTGGACAGGGCTTCCGCCAGCCGCGCCACGTGCTGGATGGTTTCCACCAGCGCCACGGCGAGGTCGCGGGTGCCGTGCAGGATCATGAAGCCCAGCGTGGTGACCATCACCACGGCGCCGACCGAGATCGCGTGGTGCTGCCACAGCAGCACCGCCCACACCAGCAGGCCGGCGGTGAGGAAGGCCGTCACCACCGCGTGCAGCAGGCGGAGCTTCTCCAGGTAGCGCAGCGAGGTGCCGCGCGAGCTCATCTCGCCCTTCATGCGCCGGCTGAAGCGGACCCGCTCGCGCCCGGTGGCCCCGAAGGCGCGCACCAGCGGCATGTTGTTGATGATGTCGAGCAGCTCGCCGTCCACCCGCGCCGCCTCGGACGCGTAGCGGTGGTGCAACGGGCGGCCGCCGGCGGCCAGCCGGAACATCAGCATCGACAGCAGCGCCGCCAGCACCACCAGCACCAGCGCCATCAACGGGCTCACCGTCACCATCAGCAGGATGGAGAAGGCGACGTTGAGGCAGGGCGGCAGCACGTTCCAGGTGGCGAGATTCTCCAGGGTGAACATGGCGTTGGAGGTGGCCGTGATGCGGCCGGCCAGCGTGCCCGGCATGCGGTCGGCGAAGTAGGACGGCGCGTGGCCGGTGAGGTGGCGGAACAGGTCGCGGCGCAGGTCGCCGGTGACGGCGACGAAGGCGTACGTCGAGATCCAGCCGCCGATGCGCCACGCCATGTTGTCGACCGCGATCAGCACGCCGAGCAGGATCACCGCCGACCAGACCGGCCGCATGGAACCGCCGTGGTAGCCGGTCAGCGTGTTGACCAAGTTGTTGACCGCGTAGGACGAGCCCACCACCGCACACACGGCCAGCAGCACGGAGGCCAGGATGGCGGCATGCTGTGCCTTGTGGTGCGTCACGTAGCGGAACATGAAGGCGAGCGGCCGCGGTGCCAGGCGGATCAGCTCGGCGTCCGGGATCGTCACCGCCTCGTCGCCCGCACGGCCGCGGCGATCGTCCTTCCAGCGCAGACCCGGCTTGCGGTCGACCTTCACCGCGTCAGGATAGCGGTCCGGCCGGCGATGGAAACCCCGGTCCGGGCCGGCGGGCTTGGCGAACGGCGGATCTGCCAACAAAATGCCTCGTTCGTCCCATCCCATGGGCCTCAACCCCCGGATTCGTCCGGCCATAACGGTTCCGCGAAGGAGAGAGACCATGCGCATCGCGCAGATCGCCCCGCTCCACGAGGCCGTGCCGCCGAAGCTGTATGGCGGCACCGAGCGCGTGGTATCGTTCCTCACCGAGGAGCTGGTGGCGCTGGGCCACGAGGTCACCCTGTTTGCCAGCGGCGACAGCGTCACGACGGCGGCGCTGCATCCATGCTGGCCGCGGGCGCTGCGGCTCGATCCGGCAATCCGCGACCCGATCGCGCCGCACATGCTGATGATGGAGCAGGTGGCGCAGCGGCTCGAGCAGTTCGACGTGCTGCACTTCCACATGGACTACTGGCCGTTCACCCACTTCAGCCGCCAGCCGGTGCCGTTCGTGACCACCATGCACGGCCGGCTCGACCTGCCCGAGCTGCAGCCGGTGTTCGCGGCCTTCCCGCACTGCCCGGTGGTGTCGATCTCCGATGCGCAGCGCCGGCCGCTGAGCCAGGCCAACTTCGTGCGCACCGTGCATCACGGGCTGCCGGAGCGGCTGCTGGCGCCGCAGGGACCGCTCGACGGCAGCGGGCGCTCCTACATCGCATTCCTGGGGCGGATCTGCCCGGAGAAGGGCGTGGACAAGGCGATCCGCATCGCGCGCGCGGTGGGCATCCCGCTCAAGATCGCGGCCAAGGTGGACAAGGTCGACGTCGAGTACTTCGAGCACGTGATCAAGCCGATGCTGGGTCCGGGGGTCGAGCTGATCGGCGAGATCAACGACGGGCAGAAGGCCGGCTTCCTGTCGGGAGCCTGCGGCCTGCTGATGCCGATCGACTGGCCGGAGCCGTTCGGGCTGGTGATGATCGAGGCGATGGCCTGCGGCACGCCGGTGATCGCCTTCAACCGCGGCTCGGTGCCGGAGATCATCGAGGACGGCATCACCGGGCTGATCGTGGAGGACGAGACCGGGGCGATCGGCGCCATCTCGCGGCTGGACACGCTCATCCCGGCAGCGATCCGGCAGCGCTTCGAGACCCGCTTCACGGCGCGGCGGATGGCTGAGGACTATCTCGGCGTCTACCGGCAGCTGGCGCGGCCCAGCCTGCGCCTGGTGAGCCGGGACTGACGCCGCCGCCCGCCGCCCCTGCCCCGCCCGATCCCGTCTGGCCGGACGGGGCCGGGCGCTGGCAGTTCTGGATCGATCGCGG
>CAXUBN010000122.1:0-6800 GCA_964249255.1 uncultured Acetobacteraceae bacterium
GCACCGCCTCGTCGACGGTGCCGGCCAGGGCTGCCAGCCCGGCGGCGTCGCCGTCCGCCGCCGGATCCGGCGTGCGCAAGACGAAGGACCCGCCATGCAGCTGTGCCACCGCCTGCACCAGCGACAGCCCGAGCCCGGAGCCCGGCGTATTGCGCGCGCCGTCCGCCCGGAAGAAGCGCTCCGACGCCCGCAGGAGGTCGGCCGGACCCATGCCGATGCCCCGGTCGCGCACGGCGATGCGGACCTCGCCGCCGGCGGCCTGCGCCGACAGGACCACGGTGCCGCCCGCGCGTGAGAACTTGATCGCGTTGTCGAGCAGGTTGGCCACCGCCTGCTGCAGCAGCTGGCGGTCGGCGTTGATCGCGATCGGCCGGCCCGGCAGCCGCTGCAGGGTGAGCCCGCGCTCCTCGGCCAGTGCCGCGTAGAGCTCGGCCAGGTCGTCCAGCAGCGCCGGCAGATCGACGACGGCGAAGGCCGAGCGGCGGGCGCCGGCCTCGATCTCGGCGATCCGCAGCAGCGCCTCGAACACCGCGGTCACCCCGTCCAGGTCGGCCACCGCGCGGTCGATCGCGGCCTGCATCTCCGGGCGCGAGGGGGCGTGCATGGAGGCGTCCTCCAGCCGGGTGCGGGCGCGGGTGATCGGCGTGCGCAGGTCGTGCGCGATCGCGTTGGACACCTGCCGCACCCCGTCCATCAGGCGGGCGATGCGGTCCAGCATGTCGTTGATGGTCTCGGCCACGCGGTCGAACTCGTCGCCGCTGCCCGACAGCGGCACCCGCTGCGCCAGGTCGCCGGCGGCGATCGCGGCGGTGGTGCGGGCGACGTTGCGGACCATGCGGCGGAACAGGCTGCGCACCACCAGCGCGCCGCTGAGCCCCAGCCCGCCCACCATCAGCACCGCCCACAGCAGCGTGTCCGTGAGCAGCCGCCGCAGGATCGCGCGCCCGCGCACGTCGCGCCCGACCAGCAGCCGGAAGCCGCCCGGCAGCGCGAACGCCTTGACGTCGGCCAGCCCCTTCATGCCGTCGCGCGACACGGTGAGCTGGTAGGTGAGGTCGCTGCGCGAAACCTGTGCCGGCCAGCCGTCCGTGTTGCCCGCGACCCGCACGCCGTTGTTGTCCACGATCAGGTAGATGGCGTCGTCGTCGACGTTCTGCTCCAGCCGCTGGCCGACCGTGTCGGCGAGGGCGGGCAGGCCGCCCTCGATCCAGCGCTCGGACAGCGCGCGGGCGTCGGCGTCGATCGCGGCCCCCACCTCGCGCTCCAGCAGGCCGACGGTGGCCCACCAGATGAAGCCCATGAACACCACGGCGCTCAGCATGAACACCAGCGCGTAGACCAGCGCCAGGCGCAGGCTGGCCGAGCGGAAGATGTCGCCCCAATGGCCGGAGGTGCCGCCCGCGAACGGGCGGGGGCGCCTCACGCCCGGCCGGACCGCGGCGTCACTCGTCACGCAGCATGTAGCCGGCGTTGCGGACGGTATGGATCAGCGCGGTGGGGAACGGCCGGTCGATCTTCTGGCGCAGCCGGGACACGTGCACGTCGATCACGTTGGTCTGCGGGTCGAAATGGTAGTCCCACACGCCTTCCAGCAGCATGGTACGGGTTACCACCTGGCCGGCGTGGCGCATCAGGTACTCGAGCAGGCGGAACTCGCGCGGCTGCAGGTCGATCTTCTGCGTGGCACGGCGCACCAGGCGTGACAGCAGGTCCATCTCCAGGTCGCCGACCTGGAGGCGCGTGACGGGGCCGGCGTCGTTCTTGCCGCGGCGGCCCAGCGCCTCGACCCGGGCCAGCAGCTCGGAGAACGCGAACGGCTTGGTCAGGTAGTCGTCGCCGCCGGCCTTGAGGCCGGCCACGCGCTCGTCCACCTGCGCCAGCGCGGAGAGCAGCAGCACCGGGGTGCGGTTGTTCTGGCCGCGGATGGTCTCCAGCAGGTGCAGCCCGTCGATGCCGCCCGGCAGCATCCGGTCCAGGATGATGGTGTCGAAGCCCTCGCTCACCGCCATGAACAGCCCGTCCTTGCCGTTGTCGGCCTGGTCGACGACGTGGCCCGCTTCCCGGAGCCCCTTGGCGACGAAGCCGCGGACGGTCCCGTCGTCCTCGACCAGCAGGATGCGCATGGGTGGCGAACCTTCTCCCCGGTTGAGCACCGGACGTTGCGCCGGGGCCGCATGGATTGTCCATGTGCGGACTCCATACGGCTCCGTAATGCGCGCCGTTCTCCGGCCTCGGGTTACCCGCTAGGAGGCGGCGCCCATGCTGCCCATGCCGTGCATGTTCTCCGAGCCGGTGCTGATGGTGGCGAGCTTGATCGCCCGGTCCGCCTCCATGCCGAGCCGGACCTGGTTGCCGTCCACCGCGGCGACCGCGCTCACCGGCAGGTAGTGGTGGTGCAGGCCGGAGCCGTCCGGGTCGTCCTTCTTGGTCAGCTTGATGCGGTCCTCCTGGACCGTGTCGACGGTGCCGACGTGTCCGCCGTCGCTGCCGACGACCTCCATGTGCTCGGTGATCTGCGAGGCCAGCGCGCTGCCGCTCATGCCGTGGGTCTCCTGTTCCGTCGCGCGGGGATGCGCGTGGCCGTTTGAACGGTCCGGGGGCCCGGTCGGATCGTCGCCACACGAAGGCGTCATGCCGGGGCGGCGGGCCGACATCGGGCCGCCGCCTGTTCAGGGCGCCCGAAACCGCCTACCGCTTGCGAATGGGAGCCCCGGCCCATCCGGCCGCGGCGGACCAAGGAGGGGATGGGCATGTCGGACGGTCACGACGGCGGGGCGCTGCGCTCGCCCGGGTTCCATCGCTACGCGCTGGGCGCGTTCAAGGTGGTACCGCTGCATGACGGGGTGCTGAGCCGCGACCGGCCGCCCGGCTTCGTGCGCAACGCGTCCGACGCGGAGGTGGGCGAGGCGTTCGCCGTCGCCGGCATGCCGCGCGACAAGCTGACCCTGACCTTCGCGCCGCTGCTGGTGAACACCGGCAAGCAGACCGTGCTGATCGACACCGGCCTCGGCACGGCGGGCCCGCCCGGCACCGGCCGGCTCGCCGCCAACCTCGCCGCCGCGGGCGTGGCGCCGGAGGCGGTCGACGTCGTGGTGATCAGCCACTTCCACTCCGACCACATCATGGGCCTGCTCCGCGCCGATGGCTCGCCGGCCTTCCCCAACGCCGAGGTGCTGGTGCCGGAGGGGGAATGGACGTTCTGGATGGACGAGGGGCGGGCGAACGCGGCGCCGGATGCGCTCCGGGACCAGTTCGCGGGCGTGCGCCGGGTGTTCGGCGGTGGCGGAGTGGCCCCGCGCCACTACCGCTGGGGCGAGGAGGTGCTGCCCGGCATGACCGCGGTGAAGGCCAGCGGCCACACGCCGGGTATGTCGGCGCTGAAGATCGTCTCGGGCGACGACGCGATGATGTACGTCGCCGATATCACCAACAACCCGCTCATCTTCGCGCGCCATCCCGAGTGGCAGGCCATGTTTGACATGGATCCGGAGGAGGCGACCGTGACCCGCCGAGTGCTGCTGGACCGCGCCGCGGCCGACAAGCTGCGGCTCCACTTCTTCCATGCGCCGTTCCCGGCGGCGGGGTTCATCGCAAAGAATGGGACGGGATACGAATACCTTCCGGCGCTATGGGAGTAGCCGCCTGACGACGTAATCAGTCGTCTCAAGGGTTGATGATTGTCAGACCCACATCCTCGAAGTTGGCGACGTTGCCGGTGAAGATGCTGGCCCCTCCGCACGCTGGCGATTGCGGCCAGCATCAGGTCGATGGGGTCATCGGGTCGCCCGGCCCTCCGAGGGGCCGCGAACACCGTCGCGTAGGCGGCAGCCGCGTCGCCGCCGAACGGCAGGACCCAATCCTGGAAGTCATCGGCGGACATGGCGCGGGCGGCTCCCACCAGATTGGTGCGGCGGCGACCATTGGACAGGATGGCGATGCCGGACAGTATTCCCCTTGGCAGACGGCGGCCGTGAACAGCTCCTCGGACGACTAGTCAAGAATCCAGTTTGGCAACCCTTCCGACTGGCTCCGCGCTCATCATGACGGACAGCATGTTGGTATTCAGCATCAATCAAAGCCGGGTGGTTCACGAACCGGCTCAAGTGGCGGCAGCTCAAGATCGATCCCACCCGACGGTGCGAAACGGGACCGCACCCGGTCTTAGAGATGGCGCGCCGGCGGCTCATCCTGAGGCGCCAGGGCCGTTTTCAGTATGCGGCGGGCCTCGGCCTCCATGGATCGTCCCTGCTGCGCGGCCCGGATGAGCAACCTCTCCTTAAGGATACGATCCAGGTTGCAAATGGTAATCGGTATGGGATATTTCATGCCTGATAGTCATCGTCTTGATAATTTCAGATCAATAGATGAACGCTGATTGCCCGTTGACGTGGTCCTTAAAGTGTTCGACACGACGATGGTTAGGCATTCGAAGTATTGACATCACCAACAACCCGATGATCTTTGAGCGCCATCCTAGTTGGCACACTATGTTAGGTATGCACCCATAGGAGGTAACTACAACCTATAGGGTTAAGATTATTTATAATAATAGATATCTAAACGTTGGCTAATCTTTGCATTTCAGGGCCAAAAATGCGGCGTATCCGATCGCGAAATCCACTTTGCTCGTAATTCATGTGGCGAACGATCGTTCCATATTCAACATCGGTTAGCTTCAAGACACGGTCTAACTCTACTCTTGCAGCTAATTTGGGGCCCAAGCTTTGGAAACCTCCCCTCCCATTCCAAGGTGCTTTTAACTCATCGACCTGAGCTTGTGTGAGGTAAATAGCAGGTAGTTTAGGTGCGTTTGGCATCATTTGGCTCCAGACGGTTATGGCTTCGGCCAGCGTCTTTTCCACTTTTGATAGATCAACTTGTCGCTGCTTTATCAAGTTTAATAAAGCTGTTGCAATATTGGCTTGTGGTATCTCGTCTGCAGATGCCCATCGCCGCATCGTTCGATCACTAACAGATAGAGCTTTTGCAAGATCGGTCTGCCAGCGAGGCCCAAAAAGAACCTTGCCAACAAGGACAATCGCTTCAGCAGGGCTCATTGCGTTATAGGATCTAAAATCCTCTTCAAGCGGGTTTGAAAGCCGCCCGTCCCGTTATAGGCCATCCGAGCAATCTTGCCGATCATGTTCTGCGATATCTCGGCAGAGTTCACGCCCTCAAAAGTCTTCTTTAGGTCGCAGAGAATGCTTTGCGCACCTCCTCGTCCATTAACGGGTGCGTCAACAGCCTTTCGGCCTTCCCTAGTGAGGGTAAGACGAATAATAGGCTCGATCCTCGGCATAAGCTGGTCTCCTCCCTGCTGACTCGATAAGGCTAGTTTCCCCTAACCCTGTCCCAGATTTAGGCGTAGGAATGGGGAGGTCAAGGTCCCTTCAGAGTTTTAAGTTCGTGACCCACAGTGGAAGCTGAAGGATGACGATGGCTGCGATGTAGATGGCCCAGCTGAAGGTATGGGCGCACTGGTCGTAGCGGATGGCGATCCAGCGCCAGTCCTTGAGGCGGCCGAAGCTGTTGTTGATGCGGTGGCATTAGCGGTAGAGGGTCTGGTAATATGGATTGAGAGCATCCGCCTTGCTCGAGGGGATGCAGGGCTGAATCTTGCGTGTGGCAAGCGCTGAGCCGAAGGTGGCGCTGTCATAGCTACAGTCGGTGATCAGTTAGACGATAACCGCTAATGACGAGGCGGTCATCCACTCTCCCTAACCCGTACGGTAGCGGGAAGAACGGCTACATGCGGTGCATCTACGCCTGAGTCAGCAACGGCAGTCGAGACGTCGAGTGCCTCGGACATCCTCAGAGGCATACAGCATCGAGCCGCGTGATGGGTCCCGAACTTAGTTTCAACTCGGCCCCTCCGTCCTTCGCCCCACCACCACCAGCACGTCCACCGCCTTGCCCCGCCGCGACAGCGCCAACCGGATCGAGGTGCCCGGCGCCGCCGCCGCCACCGTGCGGATCAGGCCGCGGTTGCTGTCCACGCGCTCGCCGTTCACCTGCCGCACCACGTCGCCGGCGTGCAGGCCGGCGCGCTGGCCGGGGCCGCCCTTGTCCACGTCGACGATCCGGACGCCGCCGCCCGGGGCGTTCTCCAGGGTGACGCCCAGCCAGCCGCGGTCGATGTGGCCCTTGGCGCGGAGCTGGTCGACGATCGGCGCCACCAACTCCGATGGGATCGCGAAGCCGATGCCGACCGAGCCGCCGGTGGGCGAGACGATGGCGGTGTTGAGCGCTACCACCTCGCCCCGCATGTTGAAGGACGGGCCGCCCGAGTTGCCCGGGTTGATCGGTGCATCGAGCTGCAGGAAGTCGTCGAACGGGCCGGCGCCGATGTCCCGGCCGCGCGCCGACACGATGCCGGCCGTGACAGAGCCGCCGAGCCCGAACGGGTTGCCGGCGGCCAGCACCCAGTCGCCGATTTGAACGTCCTGGCTGCGGCCCCAGGTGACGAAGGGCAGCTTGCGGTCGGTCTTGACCTGGATCACGGCGATGTCGGTCAGCTCGTCGCTGCCCAGCACGCGGGCCGGCAGCTCGGTGCCGTCGGAGAACGACACGGTGATGTTGTCGGCGCTGCCGACCACGTGGTTGTTGGTGACAATCACGCCCGTGGGGTCGATCACGAACCCCGAGCCCGCCCCCAGCATCTGCTCGCGCCGGCCGCGCATGCGCTCGCGGAACTGCTTCTCGAACGGCGTGCCGCGCAGCGCCGGCGGCACCTTGACCCGGGCGGCGGCCTCGTCGGCGTCCGCTTCCTGGGTAACGGCGATGTTCACCACCGCCGGCAC
>CAXUBN010000123.1:0-6798 GCA_964249255.1 uncultured Acetobacteraceae bacterium
GCGCTGGCGGCGTCACGCGGATCGGAGCCGGCGGCGATCGGGCTGGCGACGCTGGCGCTGGGGGCGGAGAACGCCGTGCTGCAGCGCGCCGGCCCGGTCAGCATCGGCGTGACCTACATGACCGGAACCCTGGTCAAGCTGGGCCATGGCCTCGCCGCGGCGCTGGCGGGCGGCCCGCGCTGGGACTGGGCACCCTACCTGCTGCTGTGGGGCGCGCTCGCGGGCGGCTCGGTGCTGGGGGCGCTGCTGTTCCCGACGCTCCGGCTGCAGGGGCTCTGGTTGGCGGCAATCTGGTGCGCCCTGCTGGCGGGCTTGGTCGCCCTTGGAGGCCGGCGGACGCCGGAACTGGATCGGGTATCCGGGTCCTGACCTTCCTCGGGACCGGCGGCGCCCCTGCCCCGCCGCGGTACGCGGGCTGCGCTATCCCAGCGCCAGCGCCAGGACGACGGCAACGACGAGCAACCCGCACAGCACGTAGGACAACAGTTGCTGCGGGCTGAGGCCGAACGGACGCCTCGACGCATCCCTGAACTCCGGATCATACCAGGCGGTGCCGGGAAACAACGGCGCCAACACCATCGTCACCCAGTAGACCGACCCAGCGGCGGTGCCGAGAAGGAACAGGGGAAGCGTCAATGGGCGGAAGGCGAACAGCAGGACAAGGGCGATCGTGCCATTGATGATGCCCATCAGCATCGTCTGCCCGTTGTGGAACTTGGCGTGCGGCGGCCACGCCGGGTTGCGCAGATGTTGCCGCGCCGTGACCGGCACGATCCCGTCGGCGACGAGGCCGCCGAACCCGTAGATGGCCACGAAGGCCACGATATACTTCGCGATATGCATTGGACGCACCTTTCCCGTCATGGTGGAAAGGACGCGCTGGTGGCGGTTGCTGAATGGCAACCGACCTGTACGAGCGCTGAGCCACCCGGACTACCGACCGGGCCGTGACTTTCACACGTCCGGGAGCACCGTCGGATCGGGCATCCCGCGAGTCAAGCGTCCACCCCGGAGGCCGATCACATCCCTAGCCGGGGACGATGACGTGGGCGCCGCCCGGATTGCCACCGGGGCCGCGCCAGAAGGCGGTGCCCGCCAGGCGGGAGATGATCTGCGGCGGCAGCACCGTGCGGCGGTGGACCGCCGCCACGCGCGAGCGAACGGCATGGAGGCCGGGCGTGTTGAGGGCGGCGTCGAACGGCTCGGCGCCGACGGGGGCGATCGTATCCGGGTCGTGCGCGAACGGCGGCAGGCCCAGCAGTTCGTACAGCAGCGCCAGCACGCGCCGCGGGTCAGCGACCAGCTCGTCATAGTCGAGCACGATCAGCCGGTGCGCGTGCTCGCCGTAGTACGCGTCCTGCAGCGCCTGCCAGGCGGCGCCGAACGCGCCGGTGACCGCCATCAGCTGCTCGACGCGGTCGAACACCGTGGCCGAGGCCGGTAGGCCGTGCAGCCTGGAGACGAGGTAGGGGTTGCGGCGGAACAGACGCTCGAAGCTGTCGATGATCCAGACCGGGTCGCGCACGCAGGCGATCACGCGGGCCTCGGGCGCCAGGTCGGCCAGAAGGGCGAGATGGGCGCACCAGGCCCTGTTGGTGTCGAACGGAACCGCGCCGGCCGGCACGTCCGCCAGCACGGCATCGAACAACGCCCGCAACACGCGGCGGCGGCCGCCGTCGTCGAAGGTGACGGCGTACTCCCCCTGCCCCAGCACCGGCAGCACTCGCTCGCACAGCACCGCCAGCGGGCCGCTCATGCCGGCGTGGATCGCCGGGTTCTGGCGCAGCAGGGCGGCCAGCACGGTCGAGCCCGAGCGCGGCAAACCGGAGATGAAGTGGATCGTTCGCATGATGGTGCCCCGTCACCCGCCCCTGGGACATGCCATGAAAATCAGCGCCCGCAACATCCTGCCCGGCCGCATCGTCACCCTGACCAAGGGCGCCACCACCGCGCATGTGCGGCTTGAGCTGCCGGGCGGCGCGATCGTGACGGCGTCGATCACCAACGAGGCGGTGGACGAGCTGGGGCTGGCGGTGGGCAGCGAGGCCAGCGCCGTGATCAAGGCATCCGACGTCATGATCGCGACAGGATAACGGCGATGGGGGCGTAGCGGCGATGGGACTGCTGGTCGACGGCACCTGGCGGGACCAATGGTACGAGAACCGCGACGGGCGGTTCGAGCGCCAGGACAGCCTCTACCGCAACTGGGTGACGCCGGACGGGCGAGCCGGTCCCACCGGCGCGGGCGGGTTCGCGGCCGAGCCCGGCCGCTACCACCTGTTCGTCTGCCTGGCCTGCCCGTGGGCGCACCGGACGCTGATCGCACGCTCCCTGATGGGGTTGCAGGGGGCGATCGGCGTTTCGGTGACGCACTGGCTGATGGGCGAGCAGGGCTGGAGCTTCGAGCCCGGCCCCGGAGTGGTGCCGGACCCGATCCTCCGGGCCCGCTACCTGCACCAGCTCTACGTCGCGGCGGAGCCGCGCTACACCGGGCGGGTCACGGTGCCGGTGCTGTGGGACCGGCAGCACGGCACGATCGTGTCCAACGAGAGCGCCGACATCCTGCGCATGCTGGCGAGCGGGTTCGGCCCTGCCGGCGCCCAACCGGTGGAGGATCGCTTCGCCGAGCTGTGGCCGGAGCACCTGCGCGACGAGATCGAGGCGGTGAACGCGCGGGTGTATGCCACCGTCAACAACGGGGTCTACCGTGCCGGCTTCGCGACCACGCAGGACGCATACGAGGAGGCGGTCTCGGCGCTGTTCGCGACGCTGGACTGGCTGGAGGAACGGCTGTCGGACCGCCGCTACCTCATGGGCGAGATGCCGACGGAGGCCGACATCCGGCTGTTCACCACGCTGATCCGCCACGATGCGGTGTATCACGGGCACTTCAAGTGCAACCTGCGCCGCATCAGCGACTATCCAGCGCTGTGGCGGTTCACGCGCGACGTGTACGGGTGGCCGGGCGTGGCCGACACGGTCGACTTCACCCACATCAAGCGGCACTACTACCTGAGCCACCCGACCATCAACCCGAACCGGATCGTGCCGCTGTTCGTGCCGGACCTTCGCGATTGACGGGGTGCTTGCGGCGGCGGCGCATAGGGTGGAGAACCGGCGCCGCAGCGGGATCAGGGTAAGGGGCGGCCGATGTTCGGGAAGAAGAACCGGGAGGCCGCGACACCACCAGCCGGCAAGGCGGGGGCACCCGCCAACCCCAAGACCGCGTCGCCGCAGTCCGCCTCCAAGGGCAAGCAGGCATACGAGGCGCGGCGGGCGGAGAAGGCCGGGGTCGGTCTGGAGAAATGGATGGCCGACAAGCAGCGGCGCGTCCAGGCGGAGCGCGACGCGGAGCAGCGCGCGCGCAAGGCGGCCACGACCCAGAACGCATCGAAGAAGAAGCCTGGTCTGCTGCGCCGGCTGCTTGATCGGGCGCATCGGCCGCTTTGACTTTTCGGTAACCTGGACGTGTGATCCTCGCGCGCGGACATCCTCCCCTGCCCGCCGGAGATCGTGCGATGCTCGACAGCCCCGCAGCCGCCCCCGCCGCCGTCGCGGTCGGCCAACAGGAGGGACGCGGCGCCGCGATCGTACCCGTGATCCTGTCGGGCGGGTCCGGCAGCCGGCTGTGGCCGGTGTCGCGGGCGAGCTTCCCCAAGCAGCTCTGGCCGCTGATCTCGACCCGCACCATGCTGCAGGAAACGGCGTTGCGCGGGGTGGGACCCCTGTTCGCGCCACCGGTGATCGTGTGCAACCAGGAGCACCGGTTCCTGATCGCCGAGCAGCTGCGCGAGGCCGGCATCACCGGCGCCCGCATCGTGCTGGAGCCGGTCGGCCGCAATTCCGCACCGGCGGTGGCGGCGGCGGCGCTGCTGGTGGCGGAAACGGCGCCGGACGCCGTGCTGTGGATGATGGCGGCGGATTCCGCGATCCGGCGGCCCGAGGCGCTGGCGGACTCCGTGGCGCTGGCGGTTGAGGCGGCCCGCGGCGGCCGGCTGGTCACGTTCGGCATGCGGCCGACCCGTCCCGAGACCGGCTACGGCTACATCGAGGCGGGCGAGCCGCTGGACGGCCTGCCCGGGGTGCGGGCGCTGTCGGCGTTCCACGAGAAACCGAACGCGGCCACCGCGGCCGAGCTGGCGGGCTCGGGCCGGCACCTGTGGAACTCGGGCATGTACGTGTTCACGGCGCGCACGCTGCTGGACGAGATGGGGACCCATGCGCCGGAGGTGCTGTCGGCGGTGCGGCGCGCGGTCGTGGAACGACAGACCGACCTCGACTTCATCCGGCTGGAGCCCGCCGCGTTCGCAGCGGCGCCCGACATCAGCATCGACTACGCGGTGGCGGAGCGGACGGCGCGGGCGGCGGTGGTGCCGGCCGACCTCGGCTGGTCCGACGTCGGCAGCTGGGACGCGCTGTGGGAGGTCAGCCCCAAGGACGACGCCGGCAACGTGGCGATCGGCGACGTCTTCCTGGAGCACGCCACCAACTGCTACGTGCGCTCGGACGGCATCGTCACGGCGGTGACCGGACTTGACGACGCGGTGGTGGTGGTGACGGAGGACGCGGTGCTGGTGACGCACCGCGAGCGCGCGCAGGACGTGAAGCGGATCGTGGACCGGCTGCGCACCGCCGGCCGGCACGAGGCGGTCGCGCACAACCGCTGCTACCGGCCTTGGGGGTTCTACGAGAGCCTGATCCAGGGCGACCGGTTCCAGGTCAAGCGCATCGTGGTGAAGCAGGGCGAGAAGCTGTCGCTGCAGCGGCACTACCACCGTGCCGAGCACTGGGTGGTGGTGGCCGGGGTGGCATTGGTGACGCGGGACGGCGAGCAGGTGATGGTGCGCGAGAACGAGAGCATCTACCTGCCGCTCGGCTGCGTGCACCGGATGGAGAACCCGGGCCGGATCCCGCTTACGCTGATCGAGGTGCAGTCGGGCGCCTACCTCGGCGAGGACGACATCGTCCGGCTGGAGGACACCTACAACCGGACCTGATGGCGACCTGCCTCAGCGCAGCCCGAGCTCGCGGCGGCGCAGCGACAGGCCGAAGGTGAGCGTGGAGATGCCGCCGACCACGAGCTCGATCGCCACCACCGTGCCGATCAGCCACAGGCCGGACAAGGGCAGCGAGGCGTAGATCACGACCCCGATCACCAGCGCCACCAGGCCGCTCAGCAGCAATGCCCACCAGCCGCCAGCCTGGCGGTGAGCGACCGCCCAGACCGCGCGGGTGATGCCGGCGAAGATCAGGCAGACGGCGAGAAAGGCGGTCAGGATCACCGAGCCGGCGATCGGCTCGCGGATGATGACGATGCCGCCCAACACGTAGAGCACGCCGATCAGGGCCGGCAGCCACACGCCGAACTGGCGGTGCGACGGGGTATCGTTGTCGCGGTGGGCCACGGCATGGGCGATGTGGGCCACGCCGGCGCACAGCATCAGCAGGCCGATCAGCACGGTGCTGGCCAGCGTGGTGACGATCGCATCGGCCCAGGCCAGGATGCCCAGCAGCACGAACACGATGCCCAGCCCGATGAACCAGCCGGCACGGGGGGCGGGGCGTGCCAGGGCGGACGGAAAGGCGATGCGTTGGCCGGACATGAAACCCTCCAGGGTGGAACGGACGCGTTTCCCCAGCTGAACAAGACGTTTTATTGGCCCACCCGTTGCAGCCCCATGAAATCCGGCTCGCCGTCACATCGCGCCGCGGTCGTCGTCGCCGTGCTGTCGGGGCTGGCGGCGCTGTCGGTCGCCACCCTGCCGCTGCTGCTCGTGCTGCTGCTGCTGCTGTTCGACCGGGTGACGCAGGGGGTGATGGTGCTGGTGGGCGCGCTGCTGGACTGGCTGCGATCGCTGCTGCCGGCCGGACCCGGCGCCCTGCCGCCCTACCGGGCGCTGCTCACGGATCCGCAGGCGGTGGCAGGACGCGCGCTGCCGCTGGTCCTGCCGTGCGTGGCGGGGCTGGTGCTGGTCGTCGCACGACGCTGGCGGCTGGCGCTGTGGTGCTGGGGCATCTGCGTCGCGGTGGCGTTCGCGGAGGCCGATCCGCTCGCCGCGGTTGCCCTGCTGCCCGGCCTGGTGGCCGTGCTCCTGCTCGACCGATCGGCCTGAACGTTCGCGGGTCCGGGGCCGCCCGGCCCCGGCGGGGTCCAGGGGCGGCGCCCCTGGCCTTACGGCAACCTGACGATCCCGTCCGGAGCATCCGGCCGCAGCGTCACCCGGTAGAGCCGGTAGCGTTCCGCCACCATGCCATCGCCGCCGCGCACCAGCTCGCCCGCCGGCACCAGCGACGCCCAGGGGCGCGGGTCGGGGCCATCATGCCGGCGCTCGCTGCGGATCAGCACCCCGTCGGTGGCGCCGGACGGCGCCGGCAGGCGGAACAGTCGCCATCGGGGTTCGGCACCCAGCACCTCGCGGTCCGGCAGGGCATGGGCGAGTTCGGCGGCGAGGCCATACTCGTCGGCCGCGATGAAGCCCGGGGTGGACGCCGCCGCGGCATGGGCCAGGTCGGACCAGCCGGCGAGTCGCTGCAGGGTGACGTCGGCCGCACGGGGCAGCGTCCAGGGGGCCAGCGTCGCCTGCGCGTAGATCGGCAGCACCAGCAGCAGGCCGAACGCGCCCGCCGCGGCCCATCGGCGTGGCGGGGTCATGGACGCCGCGAGAACGGCGCCGGGATAGAGCAGGCCCGGCCAGTTCGCCTGGACGCGCCCGCCGAACGCATGCTGCACGAACACCGCCAAGGGCAGCAGCGTGGTCCAGGACAGCAGCGCCGCGGGGGCGTCGCCGCGTCGTCCGG
>CAXUBN010000124.1:0-6794 GCA_964249255.1 uncultured Acetobacteraceae bacterium
CTTCCCACCGTCGCCCGCCCCCGCGTCGCCTCCTGCGGGCCACCTCGTCGCTGCTGGCGGTGCTGGTGCTCGGATGGTGCGTCGGCTTCGCCTGGTTCGCCTATTCCGCCACCCGACCGGCGCGGGGCGTTCCCGATGCCGACGGCATCGTGGTGCTGACCGGTGGTTCCGGACGCATCGAGGCCGGGCTCGACCTGCTGCAGGCGGGCCGCGGCCGGCTGCTGCTGATCTCCGGCGTGCCGGGGGGCCTGGAGTTGGACGAGGTGGTGCGGGCCGCGGGCCGTCGCGTGCCGGACGGGCTGGCCGACCGCATCTCGCTCGGCCACAACGCGACCACCACCGTCGGCAACGCCAGGGAAACCGCATCCTGGGTGCGGGCGAATGCCCTGCACTCCCTGGTGGTGGTCACCGCCGGCTATCACATGCGACGTGCCCTGGCGGAGATCCGCACCGCATTGCCGGACGCGATCCTGTATTCCGATCCGGTGCAGCCGCCGGCGATGACCCGGCCCGATCTCGGCACGCTACGCCTCCTGGCGGCCGAGTACAGCAAGTGGCTGGCGGTCGAATGCGGCTTGACCGGTTCGGCGCATCTCGGCGAGGTCGCCTGAACCGCATGACGTCACCGCTGATCCTTCTGCGCGCCGCGCTGTTCAACCTCTACTTCCTGCTGCTGACGGTGGCGATGGGAATGGCCGCCTTCTGGGTCAGGCTAGCGGCGCGGCGCCACGCGCTCAGCTACGCCCGATGCTGGGCGGGGCTGACCGTGGCCGGCCTGCGGACCCTGTGCGGCGTACGGATCGTGGTCACCGGTGCCGAGCACCTGCCGATGGTAGGTCCGGTGCTGATCGCCTCGCAGCACCAGTCGGCGTTCGACACCCTGGTCTGGATGAACCTCGTGCCGCGGCCAGCCTACGTGATGAAGCGCGAGCTCACGCGTATCCCGCTGGTCGGCCCGATGCTGCTGCTCGCCGGCATGATCCCGCTGGAACGCGGAGGCGGCGCCGCGTCTCTTCGCCAGCTGCTGCGCGAGGTCGACCGGGCGATCGCGGACGGACGCCAGGTCGTGATCTTTCCTGAGGGCACGCGCGTCGCCGCCGGGCAGGAGGTGGCGCTGCAGGCCGGCATCGCGGCGCTGGCCGCTCACACCGCCCTGCCGGTGCTGCCGGTCGCCACCAACTCCGGCCGCTGCTGGTCCCGGCAGGCGTTCCTGAAGCGGCCCGGAACCATCCACATCGACATCGCCGCACCGATCCCGGCCGGGCTGCGGCGCGGCCCGCTGTTGGCCGCGATCACCGCCGGCTGGACCGCCGCCGCAGCCGCCCGTCCAAGGGAGGATCCTGTGGATAACACTGTGGGAACCGGCACGTCCCTTGGGGACGGCAATCGCCGCCGGGACGGCGCCCGCCGGTCCACCGGAGCGAATGGCGTATCGGGCAAAGGAGCCTGACCAACCGACCTGTTACCCGTCTCGCGAAAGGATCGCGATCCTAACTGCGACGAACGCCAGGATGCCGTGCCGGCCACGCCGAGGAAGATACCCGTCGATACCGTCGGACTGGGGCCGATCTGCCGTCCGATGCGTGATACTTCGCCTGTGGACGAAATCCGTGCGAACTTGGTCTCGCGACGGGAAATAAGCCTCGTGGTCAACAACTTCGCCAGCCCTGGCGATGTGATCTATGAAGCGTTCCATGGAACCGCCGCCGCCTCGACAGCGCCCGGTCACGTCGGGACGCTCCCCGAAGGACCGGCGTCCTCTGGCAATCGCCGCGGCGATCCTGGCCGCGTCGCTGGCAGGTCTCGATACGGTGGCCTGGTTTCGGTTGGAGCATGCGCTCGACCGCCGCCTCGACGCCGTCGCGGATGCGGCCCACGCCGCCGGATGGACATTCGATGCCACCGCCGGAGGGCGCGGCGGCTGGCCGGCGGCGGCGACGCTGACGCTGCTGCGGCCGACGTTGCGTGGTGGGACCGGGCTGGCGCCGGGCGGCATCGCCTGGTCCGGCGACAGCGTCACGCTCAGCCTGTCGCTGCTGCATCCGGACCGGGCGACGGTGCTGGCCCGCGGCACGCAGACGGTGACGCTGGCCCCGGGCTCGCCCCTGGCCTGGACGGTCCGGTTCTGGGGCGCCCGGATCGCGCTGCGGCTACCAAGGCCGCCCGGCCGGCCGGGAGAGCGATCGGATGAGGGCCTGCGCCTCCACGCCGATGCGCTGCAGATGGCGCCGGCCGGCGTCGGACCCGACAACATCGCGCGGCTGGCCGAACTCACCGCGCGGCTGCGTTGGCCGATCGCGGACGACGCCGACGCCGACCGCGATCGGCCGATCTCGTTGTCGCTGTTCGCGCGCGACCTCGGCCTCCCGGCTCGCCTTGGTGGAGATGGCGATAGCGGCGCGCGCGTGGTGGGGCAGGTGCGGCTGATCGCGACGCTGGGCGGCAACTGGAGGCAGGGCGTCCGGATGCGGGTCGACCGCCTCGGTATCGACTGGAATGGCAGCCGGATGGACCTGGCCGGCACGATGTCGATGTGGCCGAACGGCATCCTGGACGGCAACCTGGCGCTGGACGTGGTGGACGCCGACCGCGGCCTGCGCCGCCTGGAGCATGCCGGGCTGATCGGCGCCGGTACCGGGCGGGTGACGCGGGCGGTGCTGGGACTGGTCGCCGCCGCCGACGCGGGGCCGGTCCTGCGACTGCCCCTAGCGCTCCGTAACGGCACGCTGAGCCTGGGCGAGATCCCGCTGCTGAGCTTGCCGCGGTTGTTCGTGCGGCCTGGAGGCTAACCCGCCGCGAAGGGGGACGAGACCCGGCGCTACCGGCCGGCGAGCGCCTGGTTCAACCGGTCCACCTCGGCGCGCAGGGTGCGGATCTCCTCGAGATAGTCCTCCTCGCGCGCCACCGGCGGCTCGGTGGCGACAGAGCCCATCAGGGAGGCCGCCAGCGTCTGCTGCTGGCGGGAAAACTGGGCCATCATCTGCTCCAGGTAGCGCGGCACCAGCCCCTGCATGCTGTCGCCGTAGAACCCGATCAGCTGGCGCAGGAACACGGTGGGCAGCATGTTGCGCCCCTTGGTCTCCTCCTCCACGATGATCTGGGTCAGCACGCTGCGGGTGATGTCGTCGCCGGTCTTGGCGTCGAACACGACAAAGTCGCGGTTCTGCCGAACCATGACGGCGAGGCTATCAAGGGTGATGTAGATGGAGCTCTCGGTGTCGTAGAGGCGCCGGTTGGCGTACTTCTTGATGACGACCGGTGTTGCCGGGCGCTCGGTTTCCGGCAAGGCTTCCTCCATCCGGCCTGGACGGTCCTCAGGATAGCATGGACGCGGTCTCCATACGCAAATGCCCCCCGCCCGCTGACCGTCCTGCCGCGCCTACGTGCCGATCCCATTCCGGGACCGTCCATGTCATCCAGGAAGGGAACACTGATGTTCACATGCACCGGCTATGCCGCGCAGAGCGCCGAGGCGCCGCTGGCGCCGTTCTCGTTCGAGCGGCGCGACCCCGGACCCACCGACGTCCGGATCGACGTCCTTTACTGCGGCATCTGCCATTCCGACATCCATACCGCCCGCAGCGAGTGGGGGGCGGCCACCTATCCGGTGGTGCCCGGTCACGAGATCGTCGGCCGCGTCGTCGCCGTCGGCGACGCGGTGACGGGCTTCAAGACGGGCGACCTGGCCGCGGTGGGCTGCATGGTCGACAGCTGCCGCGGCTGTTCCAGCTGCCAGGCGGGGCTCGAGCAGTACTGCGAGGTGGGCTTCACCGGGACCTACAACGCCCCCGACAAGAGGACGCCCGGCCTGCAAACGTTTGGCGGCTACGCGCAGGCCATCGTGGTGGACCAGGGCTTCGTGCTGCGGGTGCCGGACAATCTCGAGCTCGCGGCGGTGGCGCCGCTGCTGTGCGCAGGTATCACGACCTTCTCGCCGCTGCGGCACTGGAACGTCGGCCCCGGGCAGCGGGTCGCCATCGTCGGCCTGGGTGGGCTGGGCCACATGGGGCTGAAGCTGGCGCACGCGATGGGGGCCGAGGTGACGCTGTTCACCACCAGCCCCGGCAAGGCCGACGACGCGCGCCGGCTTGGCGCGCACCACGTGGTGCTGTCCAAGGACCCGGATGCGATGAGCGCGCAGAACGGCCGGTTCGACTTCGTGCTGGACTGCGTCGCCGCCAAGCACGACATCGAGGCCTACCTGTGGCTGCTGAAGCGGGACGGGACGCTCGTGCAGGTGGGCGCGCCGCCAGAGCCGCTGTCGCTCAACGTGTTCTCGCTGATCATGAAGCGCCGCAACTTCGCGGGCTCGCTGATCGGAGGCATTCCGGAAACCCAGGAGATGCTGGATTTCTGCGCCGCGCACGGCATCACCTGCGACATCGAGCTGATCCGGCCCGAGGAGATCAACCGCGCCTATGAGCGCGTCATCGCCAACGACGTGAAGTATCGCTTCGTGATCGACATGAAGGCCTTGGCCGCCTGAGGGACCGCGACCAGGGGATGGGTCACGACGGCGTTGTCCGGCTCAGGCAGTCGTGCCGCGACATCGCCTCGAACCACATCGTCAACCCCGGCCGCCCATCTCGCCAGGGCTCGTCCGGGAACCTGAAGTCCAGGTATCCGAGCGCGCAGGCGATCGATAGCGCTCCGACGTCGAGGTGCAGGCTGAGCCGTTCGCGCTCCAGCAGATCCAGCGTCCGCCCGATGGCGCGCCCCGCCGCCTCGGGCATCGGGTGGTCGGGGGCGAGTCCACCCATCAACAGCAGCTCCCGCCGCTCGATCGCCGCGTCCATCAGCCCGTCGCCCAGCGCCTCCAGCCGCAGACAGCGCCAGCGCTGCGCGCCCCCCTGCGGGATCATCGGCAGCACGTCGGACGAGCCGTTCAGATACTCGCAGATCACCGGGCTGTCGAAGATGGCGAAGCCGTCGGCGGTGATCAGGGTCGGGATCCGGCCGAGCGGGTTGGCATCGATCAGTGCCGGGGGCTCGGCCAGCGCGTCGACCTCGACCAGCTCGACCTGGCGCTCGATCTCCAGCGCGATGGCGCACGCCCGGACCTTGCGGGCGAATGGGCTCGCCCTTGAATAGAACAGCCTCATCGGAAGGAATCTTTCCTTGATCGCAGGGCGGCCAGCTCGGCAACGTCCCACGCCCTCAGGAAAGGATTGGTGTTGCGCTCCTGAGCGAGACGAACCGGCAGCGTCGGAGTTCCCCTCCGGCGCAGCGCCGCGACCTCGTCCGCGCGTGCCCGCAAAGCCTCGTTGTCCGGATCGACCGCCAGCGCGAACCGGGCGTTGCTGGCGGTATACTCGTGACCGCAGCAGATCAGCGTGTCGTCCGGCAGCTGCGCCAATCGTCGCAGGCTCCGCCACATCTCGTCGGCCGTCCCCTCCAGCAGCCGGCCGCAGCCGAGGCTGAACAGGGTGTCGCCGCAGAACAGGATCGCGTCGTCGGCGAAGTGGAAGGAGATGTGACCGCGCGTGTGGCCGGGGGTGTCGATCACGGTGGCGGTCGTGCCGCCGAAGGCGACCACGTCGCCCGGGCCGACCGGGAGATCGAGCGGCGGCAGGCGGTGGGCGTCCCGTGCCGCGCCGACGATCCGGGCCCCATAACGACGCGCCACCGCCGCGGCGCCGGCGACGTGGTCGTCGTGGTGGTGGGTCAGCAGCACCAGGTCGAGCCGGCCGCCGCCGTGCCCCGACCCGTCGCGGTCCAGCCAATCCGTGACCGCGGCGGCATCGGCCGGATCGACCACGGCGACGGCGCCGGTCTCCAGATCGCGCAAACGCCAAGCGTAGTTGTCGGACAGGATCGGGATCGGCGCGACCTCGAGGCGGGACGGCGGCATGACGACACTCCTTCGACGGTTCGCCACCGACGTTTCCGCGGGGGGCAGCGTTCCCACGCGACGCCATGATATAGCCCCGACCATGCTCGAGGACGTCCAGGCCGTCGCCGACTTCTACGCGACGCGGCGCGGCCGCATGGTCGCCCGGCTGCTGCGCCGCCACCTGTTGGCGCTGTGGCCCGACCTCCGCGGCCAGTCGCTGCTGGGACTAGGCTATGCGGCACCGTTCCTGGGGATGTGGCGCGACCAGGTATCGAGCTGCATCGACGGCGTGACCGCCGCCGGTCACCCCATCGCCGCGGCCGGCGTTCCTGCAGGCTCCCCCCTGGACGCGCGATGCGCGCTGCACGACGACCTGCTGCCGTTCCCGGACCGCAGCCTGGACCGCGTGCTGTTGGTGCACGCGCTGGAGAACGCGACCAACGCCCAGGCGATGCTGCGTGCCGCCGCCCGGGCGTTGCGCGACGACGGCCGCCTCCTGGTCATAGTGCCCAACCGCGACGGGTTGTGGGCGCGCGGCGACGGCACGCCGTTCGCCGACGGCGCGCCCTGCTCGACCGGCCGGATCGAGCGCATGCTGGCGCGCAGCCTGTTCCGGGTCGAGCGGATGCGGGGCGCGCTGTTCTGCCCGCCGGCGGACCTGCGGCCGCTGCTGCGCATCGGGGCCACGCTGGAGGCGGCCGGCCGTTTCGTGACGCCGAGGCTGGCCGGGGTGCTGCTGGTGGAGGCGGTGAAGGACATCCACGCGGCGCTGCCGACCGCGACCGTCCGGATGCCGACCCGGCGCGTGCTGATGCCGCTGCGCGGCCTACAGGCGGCGCGCGGCGCTTCCCGCACCCTTGCGGCGCCCGAACTTGACCGCATGGGGTGAAGCCTTCATGAACCGGGCCAGATGTCCTCGCTCACGACCCCGCTGAGGCTGGTGCTGGCGCCGCCTGTAGGC
>CAXUBN010000125.1:0-6778 GCA_964249255.1 uncultured Acetobacteraceae bacterium
CCGCGGACCCGCTCGGCCTCGCCCGCCATCCCGTTGTCGATCTCGTCGATCCGGCGCACCAGGCCATCGTCGAGCTCGCGCGCGATGGAGGCCGCGAACTGCTCCGCCCCCGGCGCCTCGCCCCCGGGGGAACCCGCAGGGAGGCCCCTGGGGCGATGCAGCAGCGCTGCGACCGCGGCCTCGCCGTGCACCTGCCAGACCAGGCCGGCCGACGAGAACGGTGTCCCGTCCGGACGCGCCGGCGCGCCGCGCTGGTGGTGGTCGAAGCGCCCCGCCGCCGGATCGGAAACGCCGCCGACATCGAAGGCGATGTCCGCCGCCGCGATCGCGTCCGCATCACGGGTGCGCCGCAGCGTGTGGTCGTGGGGCGCCGCCTCCAGGCCGAGGGCCAGGCGCAGCACCACGTAGGCGAACACCTCGTCGCAATGGAACTTGCCACCGTGGGTGACGAGGTGCGGGCTGGTCATGGCGGGGCGGTCCGGTCCGATCGGGGGCGGCGCCATGCCGGCGCCGCGGTCGGCCGGGTCATACAGCAGGCGAGGCATCCCGTCGCCCACGACTCCGGACATCGGCGCCTGACCATAACGGTCAAGTAAAGGGCATATAAAGAACCCTTCCCACCCGGGATCTAACATCCTGCACGACAACCATAGTTACGAACTGAAGAACATAAAGACCACAGTCCGTTGACTCAAAAGTAACTGCAGGTATATTTGCCCAGTCGACGCCCGTGGACCTGAGTGTCGTCCATCCGACAGGCTTCTGCTTCAAGCCATGCGGCATCGTCTCGCACCATCTATATTGCGGATGCTTCAATGCAACAGGTCATACGACGTGGGTCACTCACCGTGGCCACGGTCCTGCTCGCCGGAACCGCCCTGGAGGGCGCACGCGCGCAATCGGTCCCATCCCCCGCCAAGCCGGACCATGCGCCGGAGGTCGTGGTGGTGAAGGGCGCGGGCCTGCGGGCGGAAGCGCAGAAGACCCCTGCCAGCGTCACGGAGGTCAGCGGCCGGAACCTGCAGGAGCGCGGGATCGTGTCCCTGTCGTCCCTGGCGCAGGCCACGCCGGGCGTGTCGCTGAAGAGCGAGGGACCCAGCCAGAACGAGATCGAGGAGCGCGGCATGACGTCGAGCGGCGGCCACGCGCCGACGGTCGGCTTCTACCTCGACAACACCCCGCTCACCGGCCCGGCGGGCGCGCAGAACGGGCACGTGGTGATCGACCCGTCGCTATACGACCTCAGCTCCATCGAGATCCTGCGCGGCCCCCAGGGAACCGCCGGCGGCGCGCCGTCGATGGGCGGCAACGTCAAGCTCAACACCAACAAGCCCGAGCTGACCACGGTCGACGCATCGGCCGAGAGCATCCTGTCGGGCACGGTCGGCGGCGGCTTCAACCACGACGACAACATCATGGCCAACCTGCCCCTGATCCCGGACAAGCTGGCGCTCCGCGTCGTCGGCACCGAGAACAGCACCAGCGGCTGGATCAAGCGGATCGTGAACAACCCGTTCCCGCTGCCCACCGACAACGGCGCCGTCCGCGGCGACGTCGCGGCGGCCCCGATCGCGGCGGACTTCCCCGGCTCCAACTCGTATCAGCTCTACGCCACCCGCGTGAGCCTGCTCTGGGTGCCCACCGAGAACCTCGAGATCACGCCGTCGTTCTTCTACGAGACCAGCAAGCAGGACGGGATCAGCGCGTTCGACAGCGATCCGGACACGCAGACGCACTACGAGCCGTTCAACATCACCGAGCCGCTCACCGACCGGATCTCCGTCTACAGCCTGAACATGCGCTACCATTTCCACGGGTTCGACCTCACCTCGGACACGGCGCAGTTCTTCAGGGTCTCGACGCAGACCGAGGATGCCAGCGAGGACTTCAACAACCCGCAGACGGGCGAGACCTTCAACGCCAACAACGGGCTTCCCAACCCGGGCTTCTACGGCCCGACCGGATCGGGCGAGGCGTTCGCGCACGAGGACGATCCGTCGCGGCAGTTCAGCGAGGAGGTCAAGGCGTCCTCCACCGGCACCGGACGGCTGTCCTGGATAGCCGGCGTCTACTACAGCCACTTCCACTCGGTGTGGGACTTCACCGGCACGACGCCGACCGCCGACGCCTACCTGGACCTCGGCACGTTCCAGCGGGCCACGACCCCCGACTGGTTCGATGCGGTCTCGCCGACGACCGAGGATCAGTACGCCGTCTACGGCGACGCCACCTACGCCATCACCCCCCGCCTGAAGGCCAACGTCGGCGTGCGCTGGACCGACTACGAGTACAGCTTCTCGTCGATCATCAGCGGCTGGGGATCGGGACTGGGCGCCGCGACGCCCTCGGATACCGGCATCATCAAGCTGTCGCAGAACAGCGCCACGCCGCGGTTCAACCTGTCCTACCAGGTCACCCCCGACCTGATGGTCTATGGAACGGTCTCGCGGGGATACCGTCCGGGCGGCGGCAACGCTATCTACCCAACGGTCGGCCCGTACTGGAGTGCCGTGTTCGCACCGTACAACTACACCAACGGCAAATGGCCGACCACCTATAACTCGGACTCGCTATGGAGCTACGAGCTGGGCGAGAAGGCCAGCTTCCTGAACCAGCGCCTGATCTTCAATGCCAGCGTTTATTACGAGGACTGGAACAACATCCAGCTCGAGGCCTATCCCGGCGACTTCGTGCAGAACATCAACGGCATCGGCGCCAAGATCTACGGCACCGAGCTCGAGGGGGTGGCCAGGCTCGGCCACGGCTTCAACCTCGACGCCACGTTCGGCTACACGAGCTACTACCTGAACGGCGGCCCGCACTGGCTGATCCAGCCGACCGACATCATCCCGGAGGTGCCGCACATCGTCGGCGACGTCGTGCTCCGCTACGCGCGGACGCTCCCCCGCAACTACCTGTTCACCGCGCAGGTGGAGAACTCCTACACCGGGCAACGCTACTCGCTCGCCTTCCCCTACGGCTTCTCGACCAACGGCGCCTACACGCCGGTCAAGTCCTACGACCTGACCAACATCCGCATCGGCATCGCGGCGCCGCACGGCTGGAGCGCCACCGTGTTCGCCAACAACGTGTTCAACAAGCACGCGCAGCTGGAGAACCTCTACCAGGAAGCCCTTCCCGACGCCGCCTTCAACCGGATCGTCACCAACCAGCCGCTGACGATCGGCGTCGACCTCACCTACCACCTTTGAGACGCATCCCTCGCGGCCCCGTCATGCGGGGCCGCGCGATCGCCACGGCGTCTCCGTCATGATCCGGGTCGTTCGCGGACGCGACGGGTTCGGGGCTTCACGGGTCGGTGCTTCGGTCCTGCTGGCCGCCCCGTTGTTCGTCGCGGCGACGGTCCCGGCCCGTGCCCAAACGCAGGGGCCGCCGTCCCAGGCGCTCGTGCCGGCCTCTCGGACCGCCATGCCGAACCTTCAGAAGGCCGTGCCGGACGTGCAGACCGTGGCACCGGGCGTCCCGCCGACCGCCCCCGCTCCCGCAGCATCCGGAGGCTGGCTCGGCACCGTCACCTATGGCGCCCAGGTCGATGCCGGCATCACCGGCAACTTCGACCGTCCGGCGGACGGGCTGGACTACGGCCGGCTGTTCGGGGACCGGGCCAACACCGTGCTGCTGAACCAGGTCCAGCTCACCGCGCAGCGGCCGGTCACCGGCGGCACCGGTTACGATCTCGGCTTCGTCTTGCAAGGCGCCTATGGCACCGACGCGCGCTACACCCACTTCCTGGGCGAGTTCGACCGCGCCACCGGCGACCGCGAGCAGGTCACGCTGCTGCAGGCCGACCTGCTGCTGCATACCCCCTGGCTGACCCGGGGCGGCACCGACCTCAAGCTCGGCCAGTTCCTCATCGCGCAGGGCTACGAGGCCATCGATCCCGGCACTAACCCGTTCTACTCGCACAGCTACATCTTTAGCTTCGGGCCCTACCTCAACACCGGCCTGCAGGCGGTGGTCCACGTCACGCCCAGGCTCGACCTATACGGCGAGGTCGACACCGGGGACAGCACCACGTTCGGCGGCGGCGACGAGAACGCCGAGCCGGCCGGGCTGGTCGGGTTCGGCCTGAACAACCTCCTGCACGGCAGGCTCACGGTGCTGGCAACCTCGCACCTGGGCCCCGAGGACGCGGCGGATGCGATCGGCCGCCGGCGCGCCGACCGCACGATGCGCTACGAGAGCGACGTGCTGTCGACCCTCAAGGCCACGCCCAGGCTGACACTCGTGCTCGAGCTGAACTGGTTGCATGACGACCTGATCGGCGCCAACGCATACGGCGGCGCCGGCTATGCCAGCTATGCGCTGACGCGAACGCTGGCGGCGAACGTCCGCGGCGAGATCTACCGCGACGATTCCGGCTTTTTCGTCGCGGCCGACCCCGGCAACCTCGATTCCATCCGCGCCATGGCCGGGCTGCCGAACACCGCGTTCACCGCCGGCCGGCAGGTGTACAGCGAGTGGACCGTGGGCCTGACCTACAGGCCCACCGTTTCGCACGCGACGCTGCTGGCGTTCCGGCCCGAGATCCGCTGGGACAAGTCGCTCGGCAGCGGCCGCCCCTACAACGCGCTGACCAGCACCGGCAGCCTCACGCTGGGCGGCGACGTCATTCTGGGCTTCTGACGCCTGGACTTCTGATTCCTAAGCTTCTGGCGTCGGGCGGGAAGCGCCCGTCCCGGAGGAAGCCGATCGCGTGGCCGATGACGCGCCGGTTGCGCACCATGCCGTGGTGGGTCGCATGGACCGTGACGTGGTCGGCCATGCCGGGAAGCCGCGTCCGCTCGACCGAGACCCGCCCGTCGTTGGGTCCCGGGATCAGCAGCCAGCCCAGCGGGTCCAGGAACCGGTCGCCGGCGACGATGCCGAGCGGATAGTCCACCTCGCCCAGCAGCCGCACCAGCTCGGGCGGCGGCCGCGTTACCAGCTCGGCGCCGGCCGGGCCGAAGATGCGGCGATAGGGCGGGAAGCCCACGAGCAGGTCCGCGATCTCGCTGCCGGTGTTCGGCGGTCCCATCATCACGACGCGCCCCAGGTCCGGGGGCCGTCCCTGCGCGATGGCGGCCCGTGCCAGCAGGCCGCCCATCGAGTACGTGACCAGGTGCAGCCGGCCGCCGTCGCGCCGGGTCCAGTGCCCGCACGCGTGCACCAGCCGGACCAGCTCGCGCAGCGGCTGGCGACAGGACGGGTAGGCGAGGGTCAGCGTGTCGTAGCCGGCCGCCGCCAGCGCACGCTCCATTGTCCGCATCGAACGGACGCCCGCGGCGATGCCGTGCAGCAGCAGAACGCGGTCCGTCGGCATGAACGATCGCCCCCTGCGCCTTTACGTGATCTTTATGTCATCCGCCGAAGCACGGATGGCTCCCTTACGCGGTCCGGACCTAGTGTCCGCCGACACGGCCCCGGGACCCAATCCATGCTCGACCTCCTGCTGCTCGTCGGCGGCACCGCGCTGATCCTGATGATGGACGGCTACGCCTCGCTCTGCGCGCGGATCTAGCGACCGATGGGCTTCGATCTGGTGCTCGCCGGCGCGGTGTCGCTGGGCCTGCTGGTGTATCTCGGCTGGGCGCTGATCCGCCCCGAAGACTTCTGACGGCGGCCCCACCGTGACCACGCCCGGCATCCTCGAGCTCGTCCTTGTCCTGGCCCTCGCCGTCGCCTGCGCGGTGCCGGTGGGACGCTTCCTCGCCACCGTCATGGAGGGTGGCCGGTCCTTTCTCACCCCCGTGATGGCGCCTGTGGAGCGCGGCCTGTATGCGCTGTCGGGCATCGATCCGGCGCGCGGCATGTCCTGGCGCGGCTACGCCGCCGCCCTGCTGCTGCTGAACGCCCTGCACTTCGCGCTGCTGTACGCGATCCTGCGCTTGCAGTTCTATCTCCCGTTCAACCCGCAGCACATCGTCGGCATGTCGCCCGCGCTGTCGTTCAGCACCGCGGCCTCGTTCGTGACCAACACCAACTGGCAGGCCTACGTGCCCGAGAGCGGCGTGTCCAACGGCGCGCAGATGCTGGGGCTCACCGTGCACAACTTCCTGTCGGCCGCGACCGGCATCGCCGTGGCGGTGGCGGTGATGCGGGCGTTCGCCGCCGGCGGCCTGCAGGTGCTGGGCAACTTCTGGGTCGATCTCACCCGGGCCACGCTCTACGTGCTGCTGCCGCTGGGCTGCCTGTTCACGGTGCTGCTGATGGCGGCGGGCGTGCCGGACACGCTGCACCCGTTCGCGCAGCTGACGACGCTCGAGGGCGCGCAGCAGGTCATCGCGATCGGCCCGGTGGCGTTCCAGGAGGCGATCAAGGAGCTCGGCACCAACGGCGGCGGCTTCTTCAACGTCAACAGCGCGCACCCGTTCGAGAACCCGACCGCGCTCACCTGCGCGCTTGAGACCCTGATGCTGCTGCTGATCCCGTTCGCGCTGCCCGTCGCGTTCGGCCGCATCGTGCGCGAGCCCGGGCAGGGCAGGGCGCTGCTGGCCGCCATGGTCGGCATCCTGCTGATCGGCGTGTTCTGCTCCTATGCCGCCGAGGCCGCCGGCAACCCGATCCTGCACGCGCTGGGCGTGGACCAGGCGCAGGGCAACCTCGAGGGCAAGGAGGTGCGCTTCGGCACCGCGCTGACCGCGCTGCTGAACGTGGGCGCCACCGGCACCTCGACCGGCGCCGTGGCCGGGGCGGCGGAAAGCTTCATGCCGCTGGGCGGGCTGGTGTCGCTGTTCCTGATGCAGCTGGGCGAGGTGACGCCCGGCGGCATCGGCTC
>CAXUBN010000126.1:0-6770 GCA_964249255.1 uncultured Acetobacteraceae bacterium
CGCAGGTCCTGGCGCGATCAGTCGCGGCCAGGACCTGCGATGGATAAGTCAGACCGCCTTCTTCAGGTTCGGGCTTGCCTTGAAGCGCACCGTCTTGCCGGCCTTCACCTTGACCGGCTCGCCGGTGCGCGGGTTCAGCGCCTTGCGGGCCTTGGTCTTGCGAACCGTGAAGGTGCCGAACGACGGCAGGGTGAAGCCGCCCTCCTTCCGCATCTCGCGCACGATCGCCGCGATCAGATCCGCCGCGGCCTGATTGGCGGCGACGCCGGTGCAGTCGACGGAGTCCTGGATGACGCTGGCGATGAAGGCCTTGCTCATGGAAACGGGTTGCTCCTGATCCGAAGGGTTGTGGACATCAAAGACGATTCGCGGAGTAGGCCGCTGCACCCTGCTGTCGCAACGGCTTCTAACCCGATGGCGCCGTCGCCGCCAAGGGCAAAAGCAATCCGGTTCGTCATCCTGCGTTGGCAGCACTGCAAGGCTGCCATCACATCGCGTCCCGACATATCCCGTCGACGAGATTACTGACAGGTTACCGATCGTGCAGAAACAAGACAGCCGAGTCTGCCTGTTCGCCCATCATGATCGGCGCGGGAGGATTGCCTCCTACGTCGCACATCATCTCGGGCAACTGCGACAGGCAGGATTCGCCGTCCACATCGCCCTGTCGGGCATGCGCGAGCTGCATGGGGACGATCGCATCCTGCTCGATGCGCTGGGCGTAATTCCCCATCTTCGCCCAAACCGGGGTTACGATTTCGGTGCGTGGGCGGATCTCGACGCGGCCGGGTGTGCCGACGGCGCCGACACGGTGCTGCTCGCCAACGACAGCGTGTTCGGTCCGTTGCAGCCGCTGACACCCATCTTCGAGACTATGCTGTCGCCCGCCACCGATGTGTGGGGCATGGTCGAATCGCGCGAGGGTGCCTGGCACCTGCAATCATGGTTCCTGTGCTTCACAGCGGCGGCCTACCGGGCGCCGGCGGTGACGCGGGTGCTGCGGCTTCCGTTCGACGGCATGGCCAAGCCGGAGGTGGTCATCCACGGCGAGCTCGGACTGGGGGCAGCGATCCGGGCCGACGGCCTGCGCTGGAACGCGCGCTGGCGCCAGCCGACCGCGCGACTGCGGCGCCTCCTGCCGGGCAACGCGATGCACCTCGACTTCCTGTCGGTGCTGCGCTCGGGCGCGGTGCCGTTCGTCAAGGTGGAGCTGCTGCGCGACAACCCGACCGCGATCCGCTGGGTCAGGCACTGGCGGCACGCCGTGGCGGAGTCGGCGCTGTTCCCGGTCTCGGCGATCGACGCGCATCTCGGCGACGGCGGCGTCCACCTGGCGCCCATGCCCCCCCAGAGCCTGCGGATGCGGCTGCTTCAGGCGCTGATCAGCCGGGACTGGCCGGAGGCACTGCCGCTGTCCCTGGCGGCGACCGGCATGATCACGAGGCGGCGGGACTGACCACGGAGCGCAGCAGCGCCAGCAGCTCGGCCGCCTGATCGTCATAGCTGGCGATGCCGCCGGCATGGGGGTTGCGGTGGTGATCGAGGCGATCGGGCGCCAGCAGCAGCTCGTTGACGGCGTCCAACAGCCCGTCCTCCCTGCCGTCCATCGGGATCAGCCGGCCGTTGACGCCGTCCTGGATCTCCTCCGCCTGCCCGCCCTCTTCCGTCGCGATCACCCACACGTCGCGCGCCAGCGCCTCGCGGACGCTGAGGCCGAAGCTTTCCTTCCATTGCGACGGGAACAGCAGCACGTCGAGCCGGTCGAAGAACGCGTCGAGCCCATCCTGCGTGTAGGCCGGGACCACCGTGATCGTGCCCCTCACCTTCCACCGCCTCACGTCGATCGAGCGGAAGCCCAGGTTCAGCGTGTTGTCCACCAGCACGAGTTCCCAGTCGCCGGACGACAAATCCTCGAACGCCTTCCTGATCAGCTGGAAGCCCTTGATCGCTTCCGCTCCCGCAACGAAGCCGAAGCGCAGCTTGGTACCGGGCGCGCGCGATCGGTGCGGGCGCTGCGGCAGGCGGATGCCGTTGCGGTTGACGCGGATGCGGTCGGGCTCGATCCCGTTGGCGAGGTAGAGCTGCCGGTGCGACTCACTCGGGCTGAGCAGCAGGCTGGCGCCATGCAGCGCGCCCATCATGATCCGCATGCGCAGGTCGAGGTGGCGGGCGTGCGGCACGCAGTTCTGGCACACGCGGAGGTCGATCCGCATCTGGTGGCAGTAGCGGTTGTCGGCGCGGACCATGAACTGCCGGTCGCAGAGCCACCAGGCGTCGTGCAGGGTCACCACGTAGGGGATGCCGCGCTCCTGGCACAGCCGCAGGATCGGCGCGCCGAAGCCCTGGATCGAGTGCGCGTGCACCACGTCCGGCCTGACAGCGTCGAGCAGCAGGCCGAAGGTCTCGACCATCTGGGGATTGTCCAGCTGCACCACCTGGTCGCTGGGCGGCGACAGGCTGTTGGCGAACACCGGCACGCCGTTCCAGTCGTAGCGCAGCAGCGAGCCGGGACGGTCCGGCAGCGACGGCCGCGAGGTGAAGACGCACAGCTCGACATCGTCTCGCGCCGCCAGCCGCGCCGCCATCTCCTGGGCTACCACCGTGGCGCCGCCGAAGCTCTGCGGCGGGAAGAAGATGTTGGCGGACAGCACCCGGAGCAGGCCCTCTGGCCGTTGCTGCGGCCGGCCGGCGAGACGGGCCACCTGCAACTGGGCGATCCGCTCGGGGGCGTAACGGTCCAGCACGTCCCGGAGGGCCTGGGCCGCCAGCCGACGGCGCAGCGACGGGTCGAGCACCAGCCGCTCCAGCATGGCCTCCCACTCCGCCACGTCGTCGGCGAGCAGGCCGTTGGCATCCGGCATCACCACGTCGCGGAACGCCTCCCGCGGCGAGCAGACCGACGGGATGCCGAGGATCGACGCCTCCTGGAACTTGATGTTGCTCTTGGCATCGTTGAACACCGTGTCCTCGAGGGGTGCTATGGCGATGTCGGCCTCGGCCAGCAGGCCCAGGTAGGCGCGGTAGTCGGTGCCGGCCAGTTCCTCGACCTGGGTGGCCACGTCCTCGAAGCGGTCCGGCAGGGTGAGGTCGCCGACGATGCGCAGGCGGAGCCGCGGATGACGCCGCAGCAGGGCCAGGATCGCGGGGGCCGCCACCGCGAAGTCGGCGTCGTGCGTCTTGGTGCCGGAGCCATAGACGATCGTGACCGGGCGGTCGGGCTCCGCCGGGCGCGCGTCACGTCGGGTCCGCAGCGCCGCCGCCGCCTCCAGCGTCTCACGGTCGAGCGCGTTCTCGATCACCAACGTTTCGGCGATCCCCGCGTCCCGCATGGCAGCGGCGAGACGGGGGGTGGACGCGATGGTGCGGCGGCATTGGCCCATCGCGCGCCGGTAGAGGCGGATGCCGGCCAGCACCTGGTCGCGCAGTGCCCGATCGAGGGTCCGGAGGTTGCTGTTCTGCCGATAGAGCGGCTCGTCGAAGATGAGGTCGTCGACCTCCCACCAGGGATCGAGCCCGAGCCGCCGCGCTTCCGCCAGCAGGGCCAGCACCGGCGGCTCGCCGGGCACGCGGTAGAAGATCACCTCGGTGCAGAGCTGCAGGGCGGTGGCCACGTCGCCCAGCTCGCGCCAGCTCAGCACGCGGCACTGCCAACCGAGGCTTTCCAGCAGCTCCTGCTTCTGCCAGACGCGATACTTCGCGCATTGCGGGATGCTGAGTTCAGCGATGATCAGCACCTGCGGCGTCAGCACGTGCGGCCCGTCCGCCGGCACCGGCGCGGCGTAGGGGTGGAGCGCCGCCTGATCCGCGGTCGATTCGCCGCCGGCGGCCCGGGCGGGTTGGCGCGGCCTGACCCGGGGCAGCGGCAGGATACGCCAGGCGAGTCGTGCAAGGCCGGGAAGGCCGTCGTCGCGCGCGATGCCGGCGACATGCAGAGCAGCCTGGTGGAAGCCGTAGCCGTTCGGTAGCCGGCCCCCGGCAAGGGCCCGGGTCGTGCGCAGGGGCGAGGTCAGTCGCCAGGAGACCGACCGGAACAGCTGGTCCATGCGGTGATAGGCGCCGTCGAGCCCCGACTGCAGTCCGGCGGCTCGCATGCCCTGGAGCCGCAGGCTGGCCCGGGTCGCGTCGAGCAACGCGTGGGTATCGGCGAGCTCGGCACGCAGGCGGCGTTCGACGTGATTCGGGCCGTCGTCCGGAACGGGGGTGGCCTGGGCTGATGTGCCGTCCATGAGCTCCACCGAACGTGCGAAAGGCAAAAAAAAACCGGGCCAGAGGCCCGGTTTCTTGCACGGTTGGGTTGCGGGCCCAAGGGCCCGCGAGTGAGACGGTCTTAGCTGCCGCCGAAGAAGGAGCTGTGGTTGAGGGTGGTGGTGGTGAGGCCAGTGAAGGTGAGCTTCGAACCATCGCCCAGCGTGAGCTGCACACCGGTAGACACGTTGGTCGCGGTGCCCAGCGCGGTGGCGACCTGGTTCGCGCCATAACCGAACAGGCCGACTAGGTTCCCGGCAGCGCTGCCGAAGTCGCTGATGGTGATGTTGGCGCCGCTGTTGGTGCCGTTCGCCGCGATGACGAACAGGTTGGCGGCACCGGAGCCACCGGCGAGGGTCTGGGCGCCATTACCGGCAACCAATGTGTCGGCACCCGTGCCGCCGACGATGCTGGCGCCGAGCACGCCTGCCGTCTGGTTGGACACGAAGCCGGCGAAGCCCTGGGTGTCCGCGGCGCCGTTCAGGGTCTCGTTGCCGGCGCCGGCAACGACGATGCCACCACCGGTGAAGTTGATGTTGGAGGAGTTGGTGCCGAACACCAGCGCGCTGCTGGCGCCGGTACCGGAGCTGACGGTCGCCGTGCCAGCGCCGCCAACGAAGATCAGCGATCCGCTGCCGGTGACGTTGATACGCTCACTGGTGCCGCCGGACACGAACGTGTTGCCGGATGCAGCGATGGTGTCACCGATGCCGCCGAAGACGGTGGAGGGGCCGGCCAGGGTGTAGGTGCCGCTCGCGCCGCCGAAGATGGTGCTGGCGCCGGTGCCGCCGACGATCGAGTTACCCGTGCCCGCCTCGTCGTTCACCGTCAGCGAGCCGGAGCTGCCGTAGACGGTGGAGGAGCTGGGACCGGAAAGGGTGACGGTATCGGCACCCGAACCCGCCACCACGAAGTTGTTGCCGGCGCCGGGGTCGATCGAGGTCGCGCCGCTGCCGGCGAAGATGCTGTCGTTGCCGTCGCTGGTCGCGATGGTGTAGCTGCCGGCGCCGGAGTTGATGAACACGTTGTTGCCGCCGCCGGCAATGAACGTGCCAGACTCGTTTCCGGCCAGGTAGGTGGCGCCGCCGGTGCCGACCAGGGTGCTGAGGACCTGACCCGCCGAGGCGGAGGTCGCGTCAATGGTGACCTTGGAGGTCGTCTGCGTCACGAAGTGGTCGTAGCCGGACGGGAACGCGTAGTAGCCACCGGTGGTCGCCACAAACTCGTTCACGGCCGAGCCGCCCGCGGGGGCGACGGTGCCGCCCGACGACCCGGAGGCTGCGAACAGGGTCCCGCCGGATGAGGCGCTGTTCACCGCGTTCGCGTAGGCGTTCGCCAGGGTGAAGGCGCCACCGCCATTCACGGTGACGCTGACGTGGGAGCCTCCCGCGCCGACAACCGTTACAACTCCACCAGCCATGAATTCGCTCCCCTATCTCGAGGGCAGGATCTCGCGACCCCACCCCTGACCAACGCGTGCCATCGATCAATACCGTCGGTTATGCCGCAGTGCAACCTAAAATGCCTGGGGATCGGTGACTTAATGGTGAAACCCGCGAACTGAACCCGCACCGTGCAGGTCATTCTGTAGCGTCCTGCCTCACAGTTGCAGAAGAAGCTCGGAGAACCGACGTTCCGGTGCCGTTTGACGGAAATATATCCGGCTTCGTCACAGAAATGAAGCATTAACCGGTGGTTCATGATGGGCGCATACCGGCGATTGACGCCGGCCCTGCCCTGCGCCACCCCATTGGACATGTGTCCCGGTCCGTCGCCCGATCTTCCGACACCCGTGCCGGATGGCCTGGCCATCCTGCTGGATCCGGCGCTGGACGCCATGTTTTCGCGGCCAGTGCGGCCCGACGGGGACGGCGCCTGGACCGCGCACCTGCCGTTCATCAGCTGGCTCGTCGCTGCGCTGCGCCCTGGGCTGCTGGTCGACGTCGGCAGCGGCGCCGGGTCGTCCTATGCCGGTCTCTGCGAGGCGGTGCTGGCGAACGGGCTGCCGACGCGCTGCCTTGCCGTTGATCCGCGGCACGACGACGCTGCGCCGGAGGCGCCGCGCCCGTTCCCCGATGGTCGCCACGACGCCTTCTCGCAGCGGCTGCGGATGGATGCGGATGACGCACCGTCACGGTTCGCGGATGGCAGCATCGACCTTCTCAATGTGGATGGCGGACAAGGGGATCCGGCGCGTCTGTGCGATGCCTGGCTGCCGAAGCTGTCGCCGGGAGCGGTGCTGCTGCTGCACGGGATCGGCCGCCGCGGGGATGGAAACGGCCCCTGGCGCCTGTGGGCGGAGCTCAGCGCCCATTACCCGTCCTTCGAGTTCCTGCACGGGGACGGGCTAGGCGTGCTGGCACCGGGGGGCGCCCCGGCGGTGGCGCTGGCGACGCTGTTCCGAAACGCGGACGACCCCGTCGCCATCCCCCGGCTGCGCGACCGATTCGCGCTGCTGGGCGGGCGCTGGCGGCTGGAATGGCAGCGGCTGCGGGACGGGCGCGAGCGGGAGATCCTTGCCGGAC
>CAXUBN010000127.1:0-6757 GCA_964249255.1 uncultured Acetobacteraceae bacterium
CCGACGCCGGACGCAGCGTCGGCGCCTCCGCCGCCGGCGCCACGCCGCCAAGGGCGTTCACGGTGTGGGCGACCCGCTGGCCTTGTAGCCAGCCTGCCGCATGGTCCGGTCGGTGACCGACTGCGACCGCCGCAGCGCGTCCTCGACGCTCGTCTGGCCGACCAGGGCCGAGGCGATGATCTGCCCGACCGCGGTGCCGATGCCCTGGAACTCCGGGATGGCCACGAACTGCGCACCGGTGTCGGGGCGCGGCTCGCGCGTCTGCCCGTTCGGGTTCGAGTCGTCGATCGCGGCCAGCACGAAGCCGGCGAACGGCGCCGCCTTCCTGTAGTCCGGCGAGGCATAGGTGGAGGCGCGCGTTCCCGGCGGCACCGCGACCCAGCCCTTCTGCTGCGCCACCAGCTGGACGTACTCCTTCGAGGTGGCCCAGGCGACGAACTGCCGGGCCTCGTCCTGGTGGCGCGAGGTGTGCGGGACGCCCAGGTTCCAGCTCCACAGCCAGGTCGGACCGCCGCTGAAGCTGCCGGTCGGCATCGGCGCGAACGCGACGTTCTCGGAAACCGAGGAGGTCTTCGGATCGTAGAGCGAGCCGGCCGCAACGGTGGCGTCGATCCACATCGCGCAATGGCCGCCGGCGAACAGGGCCAGGTTCTCGTTGAAGCCGTTGGAGGCGGCGCCGGGCGGCCCGTCCTTCTGCAGGATGTCGACGTAGGCGCCGACCGCCTCCCGCCAGGCCGGCGCGTCGACCTGCGCCTTCCAGGCGGTGTTGAACCATTGCCCGCCGTAGGCGTGCACCATGCTGGTGACTGTGGCCATGTTCAGCCCCCAGCCGGGCTTGCCGCGCAGGCACATGCCGTAGACCCCGTGCGCCTTGTCGGTCAGCCTGTCTGCGAAGCTGCGCACCTCCGCATAGGTCGGATGCGCCGGCATGGTCAGGCCCGCGCGCCGGAACAGGTCGGACCGGTAGTAGGTCATGGCGCTCTCGGCATAGAACGGCGCCCCGTACAGGTGACCCTGATAGGTCAGCCCGTCCCGCACCGGCTTCAGCAGGTCGTCCACGTCGTAGGAGGCCGGCATATCGAGCGGCGACAGCCAGCCCTGCTTGGCCCAGATCGGCGCGTCGTAGTTGCCGATCGTCAGCACGTCGAACTGGCCGGCGCCGGTCGCGATGTCGGTGGTGAGCCGCTGGCGCAGCGTGTTCTCCTCCAGCACCACCCAGCGCAGGTGGATGCCGGGATGCGACTGCTCGAACTGGCTCGACAGGCCCTGCATGATGACCATGTCGCCGTTGTTCACCGTGGCGACCGTCAGCGTGGCGTCGGCGCGGGCCGTCGTGGCGTCGGCGGCCCATCCGACGGCGGCGGCCGCCGCGACGACCCCGAGGCCGATCCGCCTGAAGCTGGTTTCCATTGGATTGTCCGTCCCATCTGTCGCGTCGTGTGCCGAACACCGGCCCGACGTCGTTCTTGTGAAAGTCGTAGATGCTGTTTGCGTTTTCGGCAAGATCGCCGGCCAGGCCTCCGTTCGCTAGAATGACAGGGCGTCGGCCGCCCCGGCCAGCGTCGCCAGGCTGCCCGCGGCGTATAGGCGTCCGAGCCAGTGCCCGACGTTGCGCACCAGCTCCGGCGCATCGCCCAGCTCGCCGAACAGCCCACGCAGCGACAGCAGCGGCCGCGGGTCCGGGCCGCCCTCCACCGCCCGCGCACGCAGGGCGTCCGCCAGCGGATGGCGGATGGCGATCGGGCGCCCATGCTCGTCCTCGCCGCGCACGCGGCGCATCCAGGCGGCGAGCGCCAGGGCCAGCAGGTCGATGCCGCCGCCGGCCGCCAGCCGATCCCGGATCGGGTCGACCAGCACGTTCAGCGGCGCGTCGGTGTTGACCCGCTCCACCGTGTCCTTGATGCCCGGGTTGGCGAAGCGCTCGATCAGGGTGCGCTTGTAGTTCTCGACGTCGATCCCCGGCACCGGCAGCAGCGTCGGCCCGGTCTCGCGGTCCATCAGCGCCGCCATGTAGCGTGCGAACAGCGGGTCGCGCATGGTCTCGTCGATGTACTCGTAGTCGGCCAGCCGGCCCAGCGCCGCGACCGCCAGGTGGCTGCCGTTGAGCAGCCGCAGCTTCATGAACTCGAACGGCGCCACGTCGGCCACGAACTGCGCGCCCATCTCCTCCAGCGCCGGCCGTCCGGCGGCGAATCGATCCTCGATCACCCACTGCGTGAAGCGCTCGGAGAACACCGGCCAGTTGTCGTCGATGCCGTAGCGGCGGCGCAGGTGCTCGCGGTCGGCGTCGGTGGTGACCGGCGTGATCCGATCCACCATGGTGCTGGGGAACGAGCCGTTCTCCGCGATCCAATCGGCCAGCATCGGGTCGCGCAGCCGGGCGAAGTCCAGCACGGCATCCCGCAGCACGGCGCCGTTGTGCTGGATGTTGTCGCAGCTGAGCGCGGTGAAGGCGCCGGTTCCGCCATCGCGCCGCCGCCGATAGGCCTCGACGATCAGTCCCGGCGCCGTGCGCGGGTGCAGCGGATCGGCCAGGTCCGCCACCACCTGCCCGTGTTCCGGATCGAGCCGCCTGGTCGAGCGGTCGAGGCAGTAGCCGTGCTCGGTGACGGTCAGGCTGACGATGCGGATGGCGGGCCGGTCGATCCGCTCCAGCAACGGGGTCGGATCGGTGGCGGCGAAGACCACGTCCACCACCGAGCCGATCACGGTCGCGGTCTCCGCCTCGCCCTGGCGCTCGACCAGGGTGTAGAGCCCGTCCTGCGGCAGCAGCGCATCGCGCATCCGCTCGTCGCCGGGGAGCAGGCCGGCGCCGACGATGCCCCACTCCGCGGTGTCGGGGCGTCGCTCGATCAGCTCGTGCAGGTAGCGCGCCATGTGCGCGCGGTGGAACCCGCCCAGTCCCAGGTGCACGATCCCCGGGGTCAGCGCCGCCGGATCGTAACGGGGGATCCGGACCGGCTCTGCGATCCGCCCGAGCGTCCGCCGGTTCAGGGTGATGGCCTGCATCGACCGACGAACTCCCGGTTCACATCCGCAGCGAACGCCGATGATCGCCGCGGGGCAAGGGGCCGCGTCTCCCCGACGCGGCCCATCTCGACGTGTTGCGGCGCCCTACAGGCTTCCCGGTCCCTTGGCCAGACCGACCAGGGTGAAGACGTCGACCGTGAGCTTGCCGCCGATGACGAACGCATCGCGGATTGGCCGGGTCAGGAACGGCTCGCGCAGGTTGTCGGGGTTGAAGATGTACTGGAGGTTGGGCGTGACGTGGATCGCGGGCGTCAGCTGCAGGCCGTAGTTCAGCTCGACCAGCGTTTCGTTCCGTGACGGCAGGTTGCCGGTGATCCCTTCCGACGCGCGGGCGGCGACGATGTTGGCGAAGCCCAGCGTCGAGTAGTGCTGGTTCGACACGTCGAGGCCGATGTTGTCGAACGGGCGTCCCCTGAACGGGCCGGTGTACACGAGGCCGGCCTCGACCTGGTAGGTCTGGAGCTGCCGGCCGCCGGTGCCGCCGAGGATGGCGCCGAAGATCTGCAGCTCCTGCGGGAATGCTCCCTTGCGCTTGAAGATCGCCTGGTCGAAGCGGGCATAGGTGATCGAGCGCCCGAAATCCTGCCGTGCCGCCCGGCCGGTGAGCAGCGCCCGTCCGCCGTTCACGTCCAGCGTCGGATCGTTGTAGCTCGACTGGTCGATCACGGCGCCGATCGCGTAGTTGCGCGGCAGCGGATCGTTGGCGGCGGTGGTGGTGTAGCCGAGCTCGACCGGGACCGCGACGCCGGTGGCGCCGTCGAGACCGAAGTTCAGGCCGCTGTCGACCTGGGTCTGGGTCTTGGGCTGCACCTCGAAGGCACCGGCATGGATGAAGACCCTGGGCGTGAAGAAGAACTTCGCGTGGCCGCCCCAGGTCGAGGGCGGGAAGTAGGTGAAGTGGGAGTCGTTGAAGATGATCTCGGGACTGCCGCAGGTGGCGACGTTCTGGAAGTCGCAGTACAGCGGCGACACCAGGAAGGCGCCCTGACCGGGCAGGCGGCCGACCTCGATGTCGAGCCGGTCCTTGAACAGCTTCTGCTCATAGGTGGCGAGCGTGATGCGCGACGTTTCCGCGCCGTCGTAGATCTCCTGCGACGCCAGGCTGTTGCCGATATGGTCCACCGCGAGGCTGCGGCCGTCTCGCGTCGTGCCGAGGAGATGGATCGTTCCGCCGGCCAGACCCAGGGTGCGGCCGAGGTCGATGTCCACCGCGTAAAGGATCTGGTCGGCGTAGTCCGCACCCTTGCTGATGCCGCCACTGACGTTGCCGGCCGACTCGCTGACGTAGTTCAGCTGGAAGGTGAAGCCGCCGCCGGCATTCCAGGTGCCCGCCGGCAGCGCCGTCGCCGTGGACGGATTGGATTGCACGGTGGTGTTGGTGATGCCCTGCGCGTTGGTGGCGCCGGGAAAGCCCGTGCCGTTGCTCTGCTCCCTGCTGATGGTGTTGGTGGTGGCGTTGGCCTGCCCGGTGCTGACAGCCTGCTGCGCCCGGGATGACATCGGGACCGCGAGCGCCACCATCGCGGGCAGCAAACCCAGGGCCGCGCGTGCGGCCGGAACAATTCCTGATTGCATGTGTCTCATCATTTCCTCGCCCGGCCCGTTTTCGGATCCTTGAACGGGAACCATCGTGTATCCGCAACGAGGTGTCAAACCGTCTTCAAACTAATCAACAGTAAAAATCAGGATCAGCCACCATTTCGATAGATATAGTTGCAGACGTGCAACTCATCGAGTGAATCGGTCGCGCGACGATGCCGGGCCCGCGGCCCAGCCATGCAGCCGTGCATCGTCCCGCCTGGAACGCCCGCTCGCCTCAGTCCCGTTCGGACATGATCGAGCGATAGGACATCTGGTCCTCGAACATCCGCCGAAACACGGCATATTTCGCATCGTGATATCGCCGCACCGCATCGCCGGCGGGCGGGGTCGCGACGCCCTCTCGGCTCATCGCCGCCATCGCCTCGCGGATGCCGCGATGAACGCCGCCGGCGACGGCGCCCAGGATCGAGGCCCCCAGCAGCACCGCCTCCGGTTCCTGCGCCAGCACGACGGCGCATCCGGTGGCATCCGCGTGCTCGCGCAGGAACACCGCGTTGCGGGTGCCGCCGCCCGACGCCAGGATCGTGTCGATGGCGTAGCCGTGCGCGTTCAGGGTCTCGATGATGTGGCGCGTGCCGTAGGCGATCGCCTGAACGGTGGCCAGGTAGAGCAGCGCCAGGTCGTCGGCGTCGGCCCCCAGTCGCAGGCCGCAGATCATCCCGCGCAGCGTGGGATCGGCGCGGGGCGAGCGGTTGCCGTGGAAGTCCGGCATCACGTGCAGCTCGCGGGTCAGCGCCGCCGGGAACGGCAGGTCTCGCGCCAGCTCCGCCAACCGCGCGTTCAACACTTGGTAGATGCTGCGCCCATCCGTTCGGCCCTGCTCCAGCAGGGCGGGGTAGGCGGCATGGGTGGTGATCACGTGGTCGATCAGGCTGCCGGTGGCGGATTGGCCGCCCTCGTTCAACCACAGCCCGGGCACCATCGCGTCGAAGTAGGGCCCCCAGACCCCGGGCACGAAGCTGGGGCCGGGCGAGACCGCCATGTGGCAGCTCGACGTGCCCCCGATCAGCGCCAGCCGCCGCAGCAGCGCCGCGTCGTCCGGCACGCGCCCGTCGCGGGCGGCGCCGACCGTGCCGATGCCGCCGGCATGCTCGTCGATCGCGGACGCGCCCACCGGGATCCCGGCCGCCAGGCCGAAACCGGCCGCCGCCTCCGCCGACAGGGTGCCCACCGTCGTGCCCATCGGCCGGATCGCGGTGCCGATACGGCGGAAGCCCTCGTCGGCCAGCTGTCCCAGCCCGATCGCGCGGAAGTAGTCCTCGTCCCAGCGTTTCTCGTGACCGAGATAGGTCCACTTGCAGACGGTGGAGCAGGAGGAGCGGGTCGTGCTGCCGGTGGCCCGCCAGGTCAGGTAGTCCGGCAGGTCGAAGAAGTGCGCGGCGCGGTCCCAGCTGTCCGGACGGTGCCGGCGCAGCCAGGCCAGCTTGGGCGTTTCCATCTCGAGCGAGATCCGCCCGCCGACGTAGCGCAGCACCTCGTGGCCGCCCGCGTTGATCGCATCGGCCTCCGCCCCGGCGCGATGGTCCATCCACACGATGACGTCCTGCTCCGGCGCGTCGTGGTCGTGCTCCGCCACCGGCCCGACCGGGACCGGGCCCCCCGCCTCGTCCACCACCACGAGCGAACAGGTCGCGTCGAAGCCGATGCCCCGAACGTCGACCGTCCCGTTGGCGGCCTCCGCGGCGGCACCGGCCTCGCGCACCGAACGGCAGATGGCGTCCCAGATGTCCGTGGTCGATTGCTGCACGTAGCCGGGCCGCGGCCGCCACGTGCGGATCGGGTGGCTTGCCTGCGCCAGCATCCGCCCGTCGGTGGAGAACAGCCCGGCGCGGGCGCTGCCGGTACCGACGTCGATGCCCAGCACGGCGTCCATCGGTCCGTGGCCCCTCAGCCGGCCGCGACCTGGGGCTTCAGGATCACCTTGATCGAGTCAAGCGAGTTGGCGACCTTGATCGCCTCGTCCCAGTCGTCGAAGCTGTAGTCGTGCGTCACGATCCCGTCCGAGGTCACCAGGCCGCGGTCGAGCAGGTCGATGGCGATCGGGTAGCAGTACGGCCCGAGATGGGCGCCGCGGATGTCGAGCTCCTTGCGGTCGCCGATGATCGACCAGTCGACGCTGGTTTCC
>CAXUBN010000128.1:0-6741 GCA_964249255.1 uncultured Acetobacteraceae bacterium
GGTCAACCCCGCGGCGGCGGGCGCGGCGCAGGTCGCCGCGGTCACATCCGGCTAGGGCCGGGGGCGCTCGCTGTGACGCGGTTCGCCATCCCCCTGGCCCGCATGGTGTGTCTGGCCGTGCTGGCCATCACGCCCACCGCCACCACGCCGCCCGCCCAGCAGCACACGCCGATGCTGATCGACAAGATCCCCGCCGACCTTTGGCCAGGACAGCGGGATGCGGGACCGGCCAACTACCCCAAGGAGCAGGGGGTCCTGCGGGACGATGTCGCCCGCTACCTGAAGGGACATTTCCGCGTCGCCGGCGACAGGCTGTTCGTCATCCCGCCTAACGGGCGGATTACGCTGGGCGACGGTCCCTTCCTGCTCGGCGGTCCCACCCAGTTCCAGAAGATCAACAGCGTCCCTGCCTTCGATGATCATCCCCTTGTCCGCTACATCCGCGATGCCCGGACCGGGCCCGAGTTCGGCAACACGTCCATCACCCTGGGCGTGACGCAGTCGGGCGAGAAGGTCTATACGGCGATCACGCTGCACGGGATCCCGGCCAGCAACGACCAGCTGATCGGCTACCACCAGCTCGAGCCGCTGATCGCCAATCCGGCCAAGGGGCTCTGACGCGATCCGGCCGACACGCGGGGCGGCAACGGATCCAGATGCGTCCGGTGCCTAGCGGCCGCGGTTGACCGTGTAGGCCGCGACCTCGCACAGCAGGCCGCGGATGCGGTCGTCGGGGAACAACGACAACGCATCCTGCGCCCGCTCGGCGTAGTCGGCGGCGCGGCGCAGGGTGGCGTCGATGGCGCCGGTGGCGGCGATCAGCTCCAGCGCGTGGTCGAGGTCGTCCGGCCGCTGATCGCTGTCCTCGATCACCCGGCGCCAGAAGCGGCGGTCCGGCTCGTCGCCGGCCCCGAAGGCCGCCAGCACCGGCAGGGTGATCTTGCCCTCGCGGAAGTCGTCGCCCACGGTCTTGCCGAGCAGGCGCTGGTCGGCCGCATAGTCCAGCGCGTCGTCGACCAGTTGGAACGCCATGCCGAGGTTGGTGCCGTATGCGTCCAGCGCGTCGGCCTCGGCCACCGGACGATCGGCCACCACGGCGCCGACGCGGCAGGCGGCGGCGAACAGGGCGGCGGTCTTGCCGTGGATGACCTGGAGGTAACGCTCCATCGAGGTCGACAGGTCGTTCTGGGTGGCCATCTGCAGCACCTCGCCCTCGGCGATGGTGGCGGCCGCCCTGGACAGGATCGCCATCACCTCCAGCGACCCGTCCTCGGTCATCAACTGGAACGAGCGCGCGAACAGGAAGTCGCCCACAAGCACCGAGGCCTTGTTGCCGAACACCGCATTGGCGCTGGCGAGCCCGCGGCGGAGCTGGCTGTCGTCCACCACGTCGTCATGCAGCAGGGTGGCGGTGTGGATGAACTCGACGCAGGCAGCCAGGTTGACGTGGCGGCCAGCCCGCCTCACAGGCCGATAGCCACACATCCGTGCAGAGGCCAAGGTAAGCAGGGGCCGCAGCCGCTTTCCGCCGGCCGCCACCAGATGTGCCGCCAGCTGCGGGATCAGCGGCACCGGGCTATCCATGCGGGCGACGATGGCCTCGTTGCACGCCCGCATGTCATCGCGCAGAAGGTCCGACAGGGCGGTCAGCGCCGCCTCACCCTCCTCCACCTCGCCGAAACCGCGATCGGCGATGGCACGATCCGATGCGGGGGTGGCAAGGTCCAAGCGGCGTCCTTCCACGCTCCGGGAACGGCGTGGCAGCATATGGGCAGCGGCGGATGGGTGGTCAAGCAGGGGTCGGGGCGCCGGAGACGACCGGCATCGGGACCGGATCGGAGCTCGTGACCGACGGCACGCTGCTGGACGGTCGCGTACTCTATCGGCAATTCCGCGACGGCTACCGCACCGGGATCGAGCCGGTGCTGCTCGCCGCCGCTGTGCCGACGCGAGTGGGCGAGCGGGTGCTGGAGGCCGGCTGCGGCGCTGGCGCGGCGCTCGCCTGCCTCGGCGTCCGCCACGCCCTGGCGAATGGCGGGGTGCATGGCACCGGGATCGAGCGGGATCCGGCGACCGCGGCCCTGGCCAAGCATAATCTCGACGCGAACGGCCTGTCGGATTGGCCGGTGCTGGCCGCCACTGTGCAGGCGACGTGTGCCGATTCCGGGCCGTTCGCCGGCACACGCTTCGACCATGCAATGGCCAACCCGCCCTGGCACCGCGCCACCGCCAGCGCATCGCCATCGCCACGCCGCGATCTGGCCCGACGTGCGCCGGCCGACATGCTGCCGGACTGGATCGCGGCGCTGGCGCGCGTGCTGCGGGTTGGTGGCACGCTGACGCTGGTTCTGCCGGCCGCGCGGCATGCGGATGCCGCAGCGGCCCTGGTCGGGCACGGGTTCGGGACCGTCCGGCTGCTGCCACTCTGGCCGTCAGCCGGCCGGGCGGCGCGGATCGCGATCATGCAGGCCGCACTGGGCGGCCGTGGCGATGCCGTGCTGCTGCCAGGATTGGTACTGCATCGGCCGGATGGCTTCACAGAAGCTACGGAGGCCGTCTTACGGCATGGTCAGCCTTTGCGAATGACCCCGTAAGGCGCGGGACGGAGCCTTCGGAAATCGCCTTCAGGGCGATGGTTTCCCTCACGCCGCCGGTCCGATGCCCCGCCGCAGGTGCCATAGTCGCTCGTAGGCGGCGACCATGCCCTCGATGACGCGACGTTGGGCGGCTGAGGGGGAGCCGTTGATCTGCGCCAGCATCGCGTCCAGCACCGACAGGAGCCGATCCGCCGTCCCGAGCTCGCCGATGTCGCAAGCCTGATGGGCCGCGACCAGGATACGTTCCGGGAGCTGCTTCTGCTGTTTTGGCAGCGCCAAGGTGGGGCGCAGCAGGGCGCCAAAATCGGCATCCCCTGGGCACACGCAATCTGGGAAACATTTTTCGAGCTGTCGCAGATCCTGCATGACAACCTTTAAAAGTCAGCGCGGCCTCATGACCGAATTCGCCAGACTCGACACTCTAACCGTTAAATTCGAGTTAAGACAGCCGTCATGAGGGTTTTTAATGTAACGGTCCGCCACGGTCAGGACAGGCCGGTCGTGGTCAGCCGGACCTTGGTCGCGACCGGACCGGTATCGGTCGTTTCTGCCACGTAGTGCACCAGGTCGCCGCGCCGCATCGTCTCGAAGCGACCATTGGTCACGCTGTCGCGATGAAAGTAGAGTTGCGTGCCGGTGTTGTCGATCAGGAAGCCGTGGTCGGACCCTGGCTCGATCAACGCTACCTGGCCGGCCAATGGGCCATCGCCAGCGCCGACGGTTCCCGATCCACCCCGGTGTCGGCCACGGCTGGCGCTGGACAACTGCTTCTCGATCGCCTTGAAGGCGTCGCGTAGCGTGGTGTGCACGTCAGGATGCGCATAGCGCTCCTTGGCGTGATGCGGCTCCTGTGAGACCGCAAGATCCTTGCCGGGCACCGACACGCTGATGTGAACCTCGTACAGGTTGCCGGTCTGGTGCTGCTGGTGCAACGCCTCGACGGACACGCGGCAGCTGGTCATGTTGCCGTAGCGGGTCTCGAGCCGTTCCACCTGGCGCCGGATCTCGGCCTCGACCGACTCCGAGGATTGCAGGTTGTGAAAGGCGATCTCGAGCGGACGGTCCATGGAAAGGCAACTCCGGAAACGGGATGGACGCCCGTTCCCGGTCCGCCGGAGCCGGGCGTTCCCGTTTTCAACGGATCGCGACGGCGCCAGTTGCGGCGGTGCCAGTTGCCGCGATGGTCAGGCCGGGACGGTCGTCGCCTCGTGCCAGTCGCTGCCGATGGACGAGCTGAACGCTTCCTCCCAGGTGCCGCTGGTGGATGCCCGGCTGTACTCCGTGGAGCGGTTCTCGAAAAAGTTGGCGTGCTCCACCGCGTTGAGCAGGTCGTCGAGCCAGGGTAACGGGTTGCTCTCGACGTTGTAGAGCGGCTCCAGCCCGAGCTGGAGGAGGCGGCGGTCGGCGATGAAGCGGATGTAGCGCTTGACCTGTGCCGCATCGAGCCCCTCGACCGGACCCAGCTCGAAGGCCAGGTCGATGAAGGCGTCCTCGTGGTGCACGATGGTGGCGCAGATCTCGGCGAGCTCGGAGCGGAGCCGGTCGGTCCAGATCTCCGGGTTCTCCTGGATGAAGGTGCGGAACAGCCGGATCACGGACAGGCAGTGCAGGGTCTCGTCGCGCACCGACCAGGTGACGATCTGGCCCATGCCCTTCAGCTTGTTGTGGCGCGGGAAGTTCAACAGGATCGCGAACGAGGCGAACAGCTGCAGCCCCTCGGTGAAGGCGCCGAACGCGGCCAGGGTCTTGGCGATCTCGTGCTTCGAGTCCACCCGGAAGCCCTGCATGTAGTCGTACTTGTCCTTCATCTCCTTGTAGCCGAGGAAGGCCGAGTATTCCGCCTCGGGCATGCCGATCGTGTCGAGCAGGTGGCTGTAGGCGGCGATGTGGATGGTCTCGATGTTGGAGAACGCCGACAGCATCATCAGCACCTCGGTCGGCTTGAAGACCTGGCTGTAGTGCTTCATGTAGCAGTTGTTCACCTCCACGTCCGACTGCGTGAAGAAGCGGAAGATCTGCGTGACCAGGTTCTGCTCTGAGGCGGACAGGTTCTTGTGCCAGTCCTTGACGTCGTCGGCGAGCGGGACTTCCTCGGGCAGCCAGTGCACGCGCTGCTGGGTCAGCCAGGCATCATAGGCCCACGGGTAGCGGAACGGCTTGTAGACCGGGTTGGCGGTGAGCAGGTCGAGGTGGGTGCCGGCAACGTGCTGGTCCATGGTTGGCATCTCCAGGTCTGGGTGGTGGCCTAGCAGGGGCGGGCGAGTCTCTCAAAGGGAAGAAGGCCAGGGGCACTATCTGGACACCGATCCTAGAGTCGGGTTCCAAGGGCCCGCGGCCCTTGGCGGGTCCAGGGCAGAGCCTTGGCGTTCTATCCCCTGACATCCGCGATCCCGGCCGCGCCGAAATCGTCCCGCTCCATATAGGCGAGCACCGCCCGCGCCGCATCGGCCGGCTTGGCCAGCCGCCCTTCCTCGTGCAGCGCCTGGAACCGCGCCTGCTGCGGCGCCTGAACGCCCCGGATCACGCCCTGCATGGCGGTATCGATCACGCCCGGCGCCAGGGCCACTGCCCGCACCCCGCCCTCCGCGTTCAGCACCCGCACGAAGCCGTCGAGCCCGGCCTTGGCCGCGCAGTAGGCGCCCCAGTGCGGGATGCCGTGCCGGGCGGCGCCGGACGAGATCGCCAGGATGCGGCGCGGCACCCCCCAAGGTGCGGTCGCATGGAGGAAGCCGCCCGCGGTCAGCATCGGCGAGACGAGGTTGAGCCGCATGTGCGCCTCCAGCGCGTCCGCGCGCAGGTCCTCCACCGCCAGCACCGGCTCCACGGCGCCGGCGTTGAGGATCAGCGAGGCCGCATCTGGACGGGGCGCCTCTCCCACCGCCCGCTCGGCCCAGACACGGGCAGCCTCGCCGTCGGCCAGGTCAAGCGACGTCCAATGCAACCGGTCGTCAACGAATGGCGCCAGGCCGCGGGCGCAGGCGGCGACGCGGTGGCCGGCGTCGAGCAGCTGCCGCACCATCGCCGCTCCCAGCCCGCGCGACGCGCCGGTGACGAGCACGAGTCGCATGTCGTTCATGATCAGGCTCTCCGACGAATGATACCGGTCTAGCCGATCCTAGCGCAGGCGTTGAGGGCGGGAGCCGACTAAGGTTCACCTCACGGGTGGCTCCCGAAACCCCTACCTCGTGATGGGCGGGGTCCGGCGTCAGCGGCGGCATGCCATCGGCAAGCGTGCATCAAACCGCACGCAGCCTCGCATGCCGCACCTGTCAGGAACCGGCTACGGCTGCCGGTCACCCTGTCGATCGCCCGCGGCGCTGCGATCGGGTGCTTGAAATACCGGTCATGGCCCTTGGTCGCGGCATAGGGCTATCCGTCTCATGCCGATGGGATCAACCGATACCCCACGTTCGGCTCCGTCGCGATCATGCGCGCCACTGCTGGACCCAGCTTCTGCCGAAGCTGGCCGATGTAGACCCGCAGATACTGTACGTCCTCGACATGCGCCGGGCCCCACAGCGTACCCAGGAGCTGGCGGTGGGTGAGGACCTTGTCCTCGTGGCGCATCAGCATCGCCAGCAGCCCGTATTCGCGTGGGCTCAGCACCACGCGCTCGCCGGACACCCGGACCTCGTGACGGCCGGGATCCAACGTCACCGGGCCGCACACCATCGGCTCGTCCGAGCGGGCGTCGGCGGCGGCCGGATCCTGGCGGCGCAGGGCCACGCGCAGGCGGGCCAGCAGCTCGCCCAGGCCAAATGGCTTCTCCACGTAGTCGTCGGCGCCGGCGTCCAGCGCCGCGATCTTCTCGGCCTCGCGATCGCGCGCGGACAGCACGATCACCGGCGCCGCGCTGAACCGCCGCAGCCGCTCCAGCACCAGCTTGCCGTCCAGGTCGGGCAAGCCCAGGTCGAGCACCACCGCCGCCGGCGCCTGCGTCGCGGCAAGCCGCAGCGCCTCGCCGCCGGTATGCGCCGACACCGTGCGGTAGCCGACCGCCTCCAGCGCCGGGCGCAGGAACCGGTGGCTCTGCCGTTCGTCGTCGACGATCAGCACCGTCGGGCCGTCGCCGGCGCTCACGACGCCCCCCCGGATGCGAGCGGCCCGGATGCGAGCGGCAGCGAGATCGTCACCAGCGTGCCGC
>CAXUBN010000129.1:0-6696 GCA_964249255.1 uncultured Acetobacteraceae bacterium
GAACTGGACCCACCAATCGGCCTCGCTGATCGGCTCGGTGTTCTTCTACCTCGACTACGACGTTCCGGTCGCGGCACTGCGGGACCATTTGGAGCAGGTGGTACGGGAAACGCCGCTCTGGGACGGCAACGTCGTCAACCTCCAGGTCAGCGACATCAAGGACCGGAGCGTGGAGATCCGCATGCTGGTCAGCGGTCGCAACGCGCCGCAGACCTGGGATCTGCGCTGCCACGTGCGCGAGCGCATGCTCGACTACCTGCAGACGACATGGCCCGACACGCTGCCGCGCACCCGGGTGCGCATGGAGCCTGGACCGGACGGGGTGACGCCGTCGGCCCGACGGTCGGCCATGGCCGGCTGACGGGAACCGCCTCCCGTCCTGCCCGCTCAGATCGGCGGCGGATCGACGAACAGGAAGCGCTCCACGGTCTGGGCGATCACCACGTCGGCGCCGATCTCGTCCACGGTGCCGGGCAGCGTTTCGGACTGCCAGAAGAAGTAGAACTCGCGGAACAGCCGCACGCACCACCAGGACAGGTTCAGCGGTGTCTCGCCATGCTCGAACACGGAGTTGCCGAACACCACCAGCTTGAGATCCAGCGGCGCGTTGGGCGTGCGCCAGAAGGTGCCCGACTGCGTCCTGCGGCTGTTTCCGAAGCTGGACTTCACGATCGGCTGCAGGGGCTCAAGCTGCCGGCTGGTCGGATAAGGGAGGCTTTCCAGGATCGGCACCCCGAAGAAGCGCTGCGCCAGGTCACCGACCTCCACGCGTGAGGCGTCGAAGCGAACCTCCAGGTCGTCGATCACCTCCAGCATCCCGAGCCGCCGGGCGATGCCGCGGATGATGGCGAAGTTGCCCTCGGCACTGGGGTGGGTATCGGTCCTTCGATAGAAGCGTTCGGTGCCGATCGACGGCACCAGCGAGGCGACGGACAGGTAGTTTGGATCGTCGGCCAGGGTACGCTCGATCTTGCCCAGGCAGTAGGTGGGCGACTCGATCTCGAACGGCAGCTTGGCCGACAGGGCCGAGGTCTTCTCCAGCACGATCATCTGCAGGAAGCGGCGGTCCGGCCGCTCATACCGGTCGACGCGGCGGCGGTGCAGGTCGATCCAGGCCTCCGCGGTCCGCCTGTGCGCGGCGATGTCATCATCTTCGCGCCGGTACCGGCTGAGCAGGTCGTTGCTGCCGCCGACCAGGAACAGCCAGCCGTCCTGGCCTACGACGGCGGTCCCGTCCGTCGACGGCGTGCCGGCGGCGACCGGGATGTTGGACAGCACCAGGGCCGCCGGATCCGGGGGCACGGTCATGGCAGGTCCTCGCGGATCGTCCAGCATCCGGTCCAGCATGGATCGCAGCGGCAGCGCCTGATCGACGCCGGCGGCCACCGTCGCGATGACGTCGCGGGCCGCGGAGGGCGCATCCGCGAGCTGGAGCTGCAGGATCTGCGCCAGGCAGACCGCCCGGCCATGGCTCCAGACGGTGGCCTCCGAGGCCTCGGCGCCATCGGACTCGATGAGGAGTACCGCGCGGCCCAGCAGCATGTCGAGCAGGTCGTCGGTGCCGGACAGTTCAAGGACGAACCCGCTCAGGATATCCGGTCCCGGAACGATGTCGCTGCGGACCATGTTCGGCGCCGCCTCCAGAAAGGTGAGGCCATTGCGGACGAACCTCAGGCGGATCGGTGTGCGAGCGTCATCCAGTCGCTTCGCCCACCCCCTGATCTGAGTTGGCAACTGGAACCCATCGATGGTTCCGACAACCTTGACGCTCATCGTTCCGCTCCGTGCAGCCCATCGACCCACGGTCGACGGCGATGCTGGCGTAACGAATATGGTCAGGAGGTCAGTTTGGCCAGACGCCCATCATGTCGAAATCGGACGAACCGCTTCCCGGGTCGACGGTCAGGGAGACCTGCGACGCCCCGGACGCTGTCGATACTCAATATCCACCTACCAGTCCCGCTTCGTCAGCCTTCCATCGACGACAGTTCGGGCTGCGATCGCTGCTCCTCAGGGAGGTCCGATGAGGCCGGATAGTTCGATGACGGCTCGCCGCGATCGTCCGGCTCGCCATCCATGTTCGGACGACTGCGCTGGTTGTTGTGGTGCGGTTGCGCCTGGCTCTGCTGCGTCGCCTGGGCGATGGCGTTGAGGATGCGGAAGTAGTGCTCCGCATGCTGGAAGTAGCCTTCCGCCATCACCCGGTCGCCCGAGCTGGTCGCATCGCGCCCGAGCTGCAGGTACTTCTCGAACAGCTGCTGCGCGGTGCCGCGGATGCGGAGATCCGGTCCGTTGCTGTCGAACACGTGGTTGCGGTTGAGCGGGATCTGGCCGCTGTGGTGGCGGATCGGGCTGCCACCGCCACCCCCACCGCCGCCCGGGCGATGATTGCGGCCGCGCATGCGTTTCATGTTCATGAGCGTATCACAACACCTTCCTGATGGCGGTCCCGATTGTCCGGGTCCGGTTGCGGCGACATCCAGCCTGCTCGCATCGTCTGCCCACTCACGGGCTGATGGCGGCTTGCCGCCTGCCATCGTCCGAACGTCACGGGCCAACCTGACCCTGGTCATTCGACAGACGGCGGACGAGGGAACACCTGCGTCCGACATGAACCCTAGCGGTGCCCGCTTCCGGTGCCAAACGTTTTTTCCGTATCGCCCCCCGCCCAGGTCGGCCTGCATCGCCACCAGCCGCAAGCAGGCTTCGGCCCCCAGCGCGGCCACCGCATCCGCCTGACCGATCCCCACCTCCAGGACCGCCAGGCCGTCCGGCCGCAGTCCTCGCCCAAGGAGCGGGACCAGCCGCCGGTAGGCATCGAGCCCGTCCGCACCGCCGTCCAGCGCTCGCCTTGGCTCGTGCCGGCCGACCTCCGGCATCAGCCCGTCCAAGTCCGGCTGCGCCACGTAGGGCGGATTGGCCAGGATCACGTCGAAGCGCCCCCCCAGCGCATCGCCCCAATCGCCGCAGACGAACGCCGCCCGCGCCGTCAACCCGTTGGCGGCGGCGTTCCCGGCCGCCAGGTGGCAGGCCGGCTCGGACAGATCGATCCCCACTCCCCAGGCCCGCCCATATTCCGACAGCGTCGCCAGCAGCAGGCAGCCGGTTCCCGTGCCGAGATCGAGGACATCACGGATCGCATGGCGGTCCGGACGCGCCGCGATCAACGCCTCGATCAGCGTCTCGCTGTCGGCGCGCGGGATCAGCGTCGCCGGCGACACCGCGAGGTCAAGCGTCCAGAACCCCTGCCGGCCGGTCAGGTACGCGAGCGGCTCGCGGGCCGCGCGACGATCGAGCAGCAGCTCGAAGCCGTGCCGCGGGAGCATCGCATCCGCGTCCAGGCTCAGCAGCCCCGTCGCGTCCAGCCCCAGCGCATGCGCCAGCAGTCGCCGCGCCTCGCGCCTTGGTTCCGGCACCCCGGCCTGCCCCAGCCTCGACTCGCCCCGTGCCAGCAGATCCCGCAGCGAGGACAAGCGCTGGTCCGCGGATGTTCCGATGCTGCTAGGCTGCGGCGTCATGATCCGTCCCCTGCCCGTCCTTCGGCTGACCACGCTCTGGCTGCTCGCCGCGGCATCTCCCGCCTCGGCCGCCCGCTTCGTCGTGCTCGACCAGAAGGCGCCGGAGGAGCTGGCCGAGGTGACGCGCCTCTACATCGACGGCAACCTGGTCGCCACCGTGACGCTGGATGCGACCACCACCGAGGCGCGTATCCCGGTGTCCGTTCCCGATGCCGCCGGCCACGGCGGTCGCGCGCACGACTATGCGCTGTGCGGCCAGATCACCTTCCGCAACGGGACCGGCGGCCGTGAGATCCACGAGGTCAGCGGCCAGGGCGAGCTGCCCGACCCGGACGGCCGCGCCTTCGACGCGCTGGGCGCGCGCGACTTCACGCTGTTCTACCTTGCCGATCCGACCGATCGCGACGCGGTGCGGATCCAGCCCGGGCATTCGCCATTCTGCCAGGCGCCGGTGTCCTGAGGCCAGGGCTCTGCCCTGGACCCGCCAAGGCCCGCGGGCCCTTGGAACCCTGGGGTTTACGCGCGACCCTTGGCTTCACCCTTCCTGGGCCAGCAGCGCCGCCTGCTCCTCCGCGGTCAGCGCGTCCACGAACTCGTCGAACTCCCCGAGCATGACGCGGTCGATCTTGTAGAGCGTCAGGTTGATGCGATGGTCCGACACCCGTCCCTGCGGGAAGTTGTAGGTGCGGATGCGCTCGCTGCGGTCCCCGGTGCCGACCTGAGACCTGCGGTCGGCGGCGCGCGAGGACTGTGCCTGTGCCCGCTCCGCCTCGTAGAGCTTGGCGCGCAGGATCTTCATCGCCTTGGCCCGGTTCTTGTGCTGGCTGCGCTCCTCCTGCATCGCCACCACGATCCCGGTCGGCAGGTGGGTGATCCGCACCGCGCTCTCGGTCTTGTTGACGTGCTGGCCGCCGGCGCCCGAGGCGCGATACACATCGATCCGCAGGTCGGCCTCGTTCACCGTGACGTCGACCTCCTCGGCCTCCGGCAGCACCGCCACCGTCACCGTCGAGGTGTGGATCCGTCCCTGCGACTCCGTCGCCGGCACGCGCTGCACCCGGTGCACGCCGCTCTCGTACTTGAGGCGTGCGAACACGCCGCGGCCGTTGATGTTGGCGATCGCGCCCCGCAGGCCGCCCAGCTCGCTCTCGTCGTACTCGAGCGGCTCGAAGCGCCAGCCATGCAGGTCGGCGAAGCGGCGATAGGCGCCGAACAGCTGCGCCGCGAACAGCCCGGCCTCGTCGCCGCCGGCGGCCGGCCGCAGCTCCAGGATGGCGCTGCGGGCATCGGCCTCGTCCTTGGGCAGCAGCGCCAGCCGGATCTCGTGGCGCAGGCCCGGAAGCCGTTCGCGCAGCGCGTCCAGCTCGGACTGCGCCAGCTCGCGCAGGTCCGGGTCGGCCAGCATCGCCTCCGCGTCGAGAACCTCCCGTTCGGCCTGGCGCAGGGTGGACACCCGCTCCACCAATGGCCCCAGCTCCGCGAACTCACGCGAGGCCCGGGTGAAGGCCTCGCCCGACAGGCTGCCGGACAGCATCTCCTGCAGTTCCTCGGACCGGCCGACGATCCGGTCCAGCCGGTCCTCGAAGCGCATCAGCCGACCGACGTCAGGCCGAGTGGCGCCAGGCCGAGCAGCGCCCGCACGCGATCGGGCAGCGCCGACAGCGCCACCTCCTTCTGGTTGCCGGCCCGGAGGTCCCTCAGCTGCGCCACGCCGCGCATCGCCTCCTCGTCGCCCAGGATCACCGCCAGGCGGGCGCCGATGCGGTCCGCCCGCTCCATGCGCCGCCGGACGTTGCCGCGATACCCCATCTCCGCCCGCAGCCCCGCCCGGCGCAGCGCCTGCAGCACGCCGATCGCCTCGGGCAACACGGCATCGCCGACCGGCACCACCACGATCGGTGCCGGCGGCTCCGGCACGGCGTCCAGCAGCATCGACAGCCGCTCGATCCCGGCCGCCCAGCCGATCGCCGGCGTCGGCGGGCCGCCCATCGCCGCCACCAACCCGTCATACCGACCGCCGCCCAGCACCGTGCCCTGCGCGCCCAGCTGATCGGTCACGAACTCGAACGCGGTGTGGCTGTAGTAGTCGAGGCCGCGTACGATGCGCGGGTTCTCCCGAAAGGCGATCCCGAACCGGTCGAGGTTCAGGCGCAGGGCGTCCCAGAACGCATGTGCCGCCGGCGTCAGGCTCGCCTCGATGGTCGGCGCGTCGGCCACCAGCGCCTGGTCGCGCGCCGATTTGCTGTCCAGGATGCGCAGCGGGTTGCGCTCCAGCCGGGCCTGGCTGTCCTCGGACAGCTCGTCGCGACGCTCGGAAAGGTAGTCGATCAGCGCCGCGCGCCAGTTGTCCCGGCTTTCCGTGTCACCCAGCGTGTTCAGCTCCAGCACGGTCTGCGCCTCGATGCCGAGCTCCCGCAGGATGTCGCGCCCGAGCGCGATCACCTCGGCATCCGCCAGCGGCTCGGCCGGCCCGATCAGCTCGGCGCCGATCTGATGGAACTGCCGGTAGCGGCCCTTCTGCGGCCGCTCGTAGCGGAACATCGGCCCGGCATAGAACACCCGCTGCGGCAGCGACTGCGTCAGGCCGTTGCTGACCAGCGCCCGGCAGATGCCGGCCGTGCCCTCCGGCCGCAGCGTGAGCGACTCGCCGCCGCGATCGGGAAAGCTGTACATTTCCTTTGACACCACGTCCGACGTCTCGCCCAGCGTGCGCGAGAACACCCTGGTGTCCTCGAACACCGGGGTGCTCCATTCGTCGAAGCCATAGCGAGCCGCGATCTGTCGGGCGGTGCCGACCACGTGGGAATACCGGCGCTGGTCGTCGCCGATGAGGTCGCGGGTGCCGCGGACCGGTTGGGGGGCGTCCACTACTCGGCGGCGACCGGCGCCAGGGCCGCCGGCGAGGCTGCGGCCGAGATGCGCGAGGCATCCGCCGCCTCCAGCGCCCGGCGAGCGTCGATCTCGGCCTGGATCACCGCCGCCTTCTCCGTCACCAGATCGACGACGTGCTCGATCATGGAGTCGGCCGGCATGGTGTGGTCCTGCCGCCCGGCCGCGTACACCATGTGTCGGCCGGAGCCGCCGCCGGTGACGCCGATGTCGGTCATCAGCGCCTCGCCCGGACCGTTCACCACGCAGCCGATGATGGACAGCGTGAGCGGGGTCTCGATGTGCGCCA
>CAXUBN010000130.1:0-6676 GCA_964249255.1 uncultured Acetobacteraceae bacterium
CGCGGCTCAGGCCGAGGGCGGCGACGGCTTCGGCGGCGATGGCGACGATCTCGGACCCGACCCCGGTGCCCTGCGCCGCCACCAGCATGGCGGCGGTCAGCACCGGCGGAAAGCTCAGCGCCAGGTCGGCGATTCGCAGCCCCAGCGCGCCGCCCCAGCCCCCCGCGCCAGCCAGCAGGCCGAGCGGGATGCCGACCAGCGCGCCGGCACATACCACCGCCGCGCACACCAGCACGCTGTTGAGCGCGGCCACCATCAGCACGGAGGCCACGTCGCGGCCGAACGGGTCGGTGCCGATCGGGTGCAGCGCCGAGGGACCCTGCAGCCGGTGCGCCACGTCGATGGCGCCGGGCGGGAACGGGGTCCAGGCCATCGACAGCGCCGCCGGCGCCAGCACCGGCAGCAGGATCAGCAGCCCCGCCCACAGGCTCGGGTGGCGCGGCACCAGCCTCGACGCGCTCACCCGACGGCGCGCCCATCCGCCAGCCGCGGGTCGAGCCACAGCGACAGCAGCTCCACCGCAAGGTTGGCCAGCGCCACCGTCCCCGCCAGCAGCAGCACCAGGTCCTGTACCACCGGCAGGTCGCGTCCGTTGATCGCCTCCAGCACCAGCCGGCCCAGCCCCGGCAGGTCGAACACTGTCTCGACGATCACCGTGCCGGTCAGCAGCAGCGGGAACTGCACGCCGATCAGCGTGACGACGGGGATCAACGCATTCGGTACCGCGTGCCGCCAGAGTGCCGCGCGCTCGCCCAGCCCCTTGGCCCGCGCGGTGCGGACGAACTCCTCCCCCAGCGCGCCCAGCGTCGCCGAGCGCATGAACCGGGCCAGGATCGCCGCCTGCGGCAGCGCCAGCGCCAGCGCCAGCAGCGCGAGCGCCGCCAGGGCGGCCACCGGCGAGGGTGACCAGCCGGGAAACCCCCCGGACGGCAGCCAGTGCAGCGCCAGCGCGAACAGGAGGATCAGCAGCACGCCGCCCCAGAAGTCCGGGATCGCCTTGAACAGCTGCGCGGCCAGCATGATCGCGGTGTCGGACGCGCGGCCCTGGCGCGCCGCCGCGGCGCCGCCGCCCGGCAGGCCGATCCCCCCCGACAGCAGCCGGGGGAGGCCTGCCAGCGGCAGCGTCACCGCGAGCCGGCCCGCCAGCAGCTGCGCCACCGGCACGTCGTAGGTGAGGCTGTTGCCCAGGTGCAGCACCAGCAGCCCGCCGATCCAGCGCCCGTAGCGCAGCGGCAGCGGCACGTCGAGGCCGAGCCGGTGGTGCAGCAGCGCCACCGTTTCCGGCCGCGCGTCCAGCCCCAGCATCACCTGCGCCGGGTCGCCCGGCAGCAGGTTGAGCGAGAGAAACACGACGAGCGAGACCGCGAACAGCGTGAGCGCCGCCACGCCCAGCCGTCCCGCGACCGCACGCCTCACGAACCCCTCATGGGGTCCAGCTGACGCCGGCGATCGGCAGCGCCGGGATCGGCTGGTTCGCCCACAGGCCGCGCAGCCGCGCGTCCCACACGTTGTCGCGCGGCAGCGAGAACAGGAACACGTTGGGCTCGTCGTCCGCGAGCTTCGCCTGCAGCGCCGCCGACAGCCTGTGCCGCTCCGCCGGATCGCCGGCCGCGTCGTAGCGCCGGTAGAGCGCCGCATAGGCGGGATCGTGGTAGCCGAAGTAGTAGTGCGGCCGGGCGTAGAGATCGAGGTCGTGCGGCTCGACGTGGGCGATCACGGTGGCGTCGAACGCGGCGTGGCCGAACACCTCCCCCAACCATTGCGGCCAGGTCACCGGCTGCGTCGCCGCCTCCAGCCCGACCTGGCCCAGATAGGCCGCAATCAGCTCCCCGGCCTGCCGCGCATACTCGACCGGGGGGATCGCGATCGCGATCCGCGTGCCGGGGCGCACGCCGGCGGCGCCCAGCAGCCGCCGCGCCGCCGCCGGATCGTAGGGATAGCGCGACGACAGGTCTACGTAGTCGGAGTCGGACGGCGCCATGTGCGAGCCGATCACCGTCCCGTCCGGATAGTCGAGCGCCTGGAGGATGGCCTTGCGATCGATCGCCATCGCCAGCCCGTGCCGCACCCGGACGTCGTCGAACGGATGGCGCGCCTCGTTGAGCGCCAGGATCACCTTGTCCGGGAAGCTGCCGGTGACCACGGCGAAACGGGGGTCATGCGCGAAGCGCGTCAGCAGCTGCGGCGACGGGAACGACGGGTAGGCGTCGAGCTGGCCGGCCTTCAGCGCCGTGGTCGCCGCCAGCGGATCGGTGATGAAGCGGAACGTCACGGCCTGGATGGCGGGCCTGGGGCCCCAGTAGCCATCGTTGCGCTCCAGCACCACGCTGTCGCCGCGGCGCCAGGACGAGAACCGGTACGGGCCGGTGCCGATCGGGTGTGTGGCGTTGCCGGCGACGCTGCCGGGCGAGACCATCGCCGCGTCCGGCCAGGCCAGGTCGTAGGGGAAGCTGCCGACCGGATGGTCCAGCGTCACCACCGCCTCTAGCGGCGATGGGCAGTCCACCGCCTTGATGGGCGCGAAGAACTGGCGCTGCGGGTTCAGGCTGTCGGATGCCGCCGCGCGCCCGAGGGAGAACCGCACCACCGGGCAATCGAACGCGGCGCCGTCATGGAACCGCACCCCGCCGCGCAGCGGGAAGTCGTAGCGCAGCCCGTCCGCCGAGACGGTCCAGCCGCGCGCCAGCAGCGGCTGCACCCGGCCGTCCTCGTCGATGCGCAGCAGTTCTTCCAGCACGTTGTCGTTGGTGATGAGCCGGATCGGCTCGGCCGGGTTGATCGTGGGGTCGAGCACCGGCGGTTCCAGCGGCAGGCCGATCGATAGGGTGGTCCTGGGCGGGGCCGGAACCTGGGCCAGCGTTGGCGTCGTCATCGCCGTTAGAAGCAGCACTGCGGCCCCGATTGGGCGCGAACGACCGTACCCCTTCATGACTCCCCCATCGCCGGCACCGGACCGTTCCGGCACCGTGCGGGCGGCGGCGCGCGGGATCAACCGCCGCGTCCCGGCGGGAGCGGCCACGGGCGCATCGCCCCGCGCCGCTCCTCGTACCAGCGCGCCAGCCGCAGCGCCTGCCCGTCGGCGTGGCGGGGGGCGATGATTTGAAGGCCGATCGGTGTGCCAGCGGCGGTATGGCCGCAGTTGATCGACACCGCCGGCTGCTCGCCCATGTTCCAGGGCAGGGTGTGGCAGATGTGCTCGAACGGACGCGCCGGGTCGTTCAGCGGCGACGCCCAGTCCGCCGGGAACGATAGCACCGGCGTCACCGGCGACAGCACCGCGTTCACCCGGTCGAACACCGCGGCGCAACGCCGGCGCAGCTCGAAGGTGAGGCCGAACGCCGCGATCGCATCCGGCCCCGACACCGCGGCGCCAAATCGCGCCCAATCGAGGATGTAGGGCAGGATCAGCGCCCGCCGCTCCGGTGGGTAACGCTCGATGTCGCTCCAGGCCCGCGCGCGCCAGAACGTGTCGATGCCGTCGAGGAGGGCCCGGTCCAGCACCGGGGGCACGGGTATCAGCACCGCGCCCTCTCGCTCGAACAGCCGTGCCGCCCCTTCCACCGCGGCCCGGATCTCGCCGTCGGTCTCCATGCCGCAGCCGGCGTCCGGCATCAGCCCGATCCGCAGGCCGCGCACGGAGCCCGCCGGCCGGTCCCAGTCGATCTCCTCCGGCGGCAGGCTGGTGGCGTCGCGGCTGTCCGGACGGCTCAGCACCCGCATCAGCAGCGCCGCGTCGGTCACGGTGCGGGTCATCGGTCCGGCGCAGCGGCCGACGTAGTAGGGGTCGATCGGGATCCGGCCCAGCGTCGGCTTGAAGCCGACCAGCCCGCACCAGGCCGCCGGCAGTCGCACCGAGCCGCCGATGTCGGTGCCGACGTGCAGCGGCCCGTAGCCAGCCGCCGCCGCCGCCGCGGCGCCGGCGCTGGACCCGCCGGGATTGGTCGCCAGGTCCCACGGGTTGCGGCTGAGCGGGTGGAAGGAGGACAGGCCGGAGGACAGCATGCCGAGGTCGGGCGCGGTGGTCTTGGCCAGCAGCACCGCGCCGGCCTCGCGCAGCCGCGCCGCCGGTGGTGCGTCCTCCGCCGCCGGGACCAGCTCGGTGGCGGCGGTGCCGAGCGGGACCGGCGTGCCGCGGGTGGCGATCAGCTCCTTCAGCGTGACCGGCACCCCGTCGAGCGGACCGGCGATGCCGCGACGCCAGCGCTCGGTGGAGGACACCGCCTGCCGCATCGCGTCGTCGGGGTCGTAGGCGTAGAGGGCGCCCAGGTGCGGCTCCCAGTCTGCAACGTGGCGGATCACCGCCGCGACCGCCTCCGTGGGCGTGAAGCGGCCGGCGGCATAGCCGGCCAGCAGCGAGGCCGCGTCGAGCTCGGCCAGTTGGTTCGGCGACCCGTCGCTCAATAGTTCACCGACAGCCGCACGCCCCAGGTCGCCGGCAGCCCGGCCAGCGCGATGTCGTCGCCGTCCACGAAGAAGTTGCGGGTGACGTCGTACCGCTTGTCGAGGATGTTCTGGCCGAAGGCGGCCAGCGTCCAGCGGTTGGTGCGCGGCGACAACGCGACGCTCGTGTTGAACAGCGTGTAGCCGGCGACGTTGTAGAGCGGGCCGAACAGCGAGCGGTCGGTGGTGCGCAGGCTGTAGTCGCCCTCCGTGGTCAGCACGAAGCGGCCGATATCCCACGCATAGCTGATCGAGCCGTTCAGGGTGATCTTGGGCGCCGGCAGGCTGTCGCCCTTGCGGCTGGCCAGGACCGGGAAATAGGTCCGGCCCACCAGCACGTCGCCGACCGTGGCGTTGAAGTCGTCGAACTGGCCGGTGGCCCAGCCGCCGGACTGGGTCAGCGTGAGGTGGCGCAGCGGCGTCCAGTCCGCCTCGAACTCGCCGCCGTACAGGTGCGAGCGTGGCGCGTTGACGATGATGCCGATCGGCCCCACCGTCGGGTTTACCACCTCCGACTGCACCTGCTCGTTGTGGTAGTCGTAGTAGAACGCCGACACGTTGAGGCGCAGGTGCTGCGCCGGCAGTTCCAGCTTGTTGCCGATCTCGTAGGCCAGCACGCGCTCCGGCTTGAACGGCTCGGTGGACGCGGCCGGGTCGGGCGAGTTGTAGGTGGTGAAGCCGCCCGACTTGATGCCGCGGCTGACCGACACGTAGACGAGGTCGCGGCGAACCGGGCTGTATTCCAGCTCCACCTTGCCCGAGGGGAGGGTGAAGTCGGTGCTGCGCGGGCCGATGGAGTCCGTGCCCGGGTTGGTCAGCACGTCGTCCGCCAGGAACTGCGAGGTGAAGTTGTTGAGCCGGCGGCTTTCGTGCTCGATGCGGCCGCCGACGATCAGCGTCAGCGCGGGAATGATCCGGTAGTTGGCCTGGCCGAAGCCGCTGATCGTGTTCACGGTCTGCGAGTAGTGGACGTTGCCCTCGAGGCCGTAGATGTCGTCGAAGCCGGATCGGTAGATGTCGCTCAGGAACTCGTTCGAATAGAAGATGCCGGCGACGTAGCCGAACGGGCCGGAGCCGCGCGAGGTGAGGCGCAGCTCGTCCGAGAACACGTCGGCGCGGCTGTTGTAGTATACGTCGGCGATCGATTGCGGCGACGCATCGAAGTTGTCGTACTCGGTGCGTTGCGCGTAGTCCTCGCTGGCGAGGTTGGTCAGCGTCGCGAAGCTCAGCGCCTGGTCGAGGCGCAGGCTGGTGCCGGCGGTATCGACGTGGCTGAACGGCTTCTGGTTCGGCTGGATGCCGATCTCGCGGGCGAACACCGGCGAGGTGCCCCAGCCGGTGGCGTAGCGATCGGTGTCGGCGGGCTCGATCGGCGCGGTGGGCACCAGCTCGTTGATCGCGGTGAGCGGCGCATACAGGTGCAGGCCGTTCGCGTCCGAGCGGTCGTGGCTGCCATGGAGGTTCAGCTCCACCTTCAACGTATTGGTGACGTCGGCGTCCAGCAGCAGCCGCAGCGCGTTGCGGTTGACGTCGCCCAGCACCGCGCCGCTGCCGTCGCGGTCGTGCTCGAAGGCGCCGCCGTGCTGCGTCTCGCCCGACAGCCGGAACCGCAGCCAGCCCGCCAGCGGCCCGGACACGAACCCGTCCACCTTGGACGCGTCAAACCGGCCATACTGCGCATCCAGCCCGCCCAGCAGGTCGGCGGTCGGCTTGTTCAGGATGTAGTTGATGGCGCCGCCGGTGGTGTTGCGGCCATACAGCGTGCCCTGCGGGCCGCGCAGCACCTCGACCCGCTGGATGTCGAAGCTCTGCTCGTTGGTGGCGAACGGGACCGGCAGCGACACCTCGTCCTGGTAGATGCCCACCGTGGGCGCGTTGTTGCTGGCATAGTCGTCGAAGCCCAGGCCGCGGATCGCGAACGAAGGCTGGCCGCTGCCGAACTGTGGCGTCACCTGCAGCGACGGCGTCAGGTACTGCAGGTCGAACACGTCGTTGACGTTGCGCGTCTGCAGCGTGCTGGCCGACACGACGCTGATCGAGCTGCCGACGCTCTGCGCGCTCTGCGCGCGTCGCTCGGAGGTGACCGTGATCTGTTCCAGCCCGCTGCTGTCGGCACCGCCGGTCGCTGCGGGACCGGCCGCCGTCGCGGCACCCGCGGGCGGCGATGCGTCGCTCCCGGACGGCTGCGGCACGGAGCCGGCCCCCGCGATCGGCGCATTGGCGCTCGTCTGGGCCG
>CAXUBN010000131.1:0-563 GCA_964249255.1 uncultured Acetobacteraceae bacterium
GGCCAGCGCCGCCCAGACCAGGCTGGTGGCCCAGCCGACCCTGTTCGGCACCGCGACGCTGGCGAGGCCGGAGGCCGGCACGAACCGGCCCGGCACTAGCACGATCGACGCCAGTGCCGCCGCCAGGCCGATCCCGTAGGCCGCGCCCAGCACGACCGGGCCGGCGGCGATCCGGCAGAAGGCGAGGGCGAAGTGCAGGAACACGGCGGAGCTCACCGCGGCCGTGGCCAGCAGCATCAGCGCCGGCCGGTCGGCCACCGGCCCGGTCCAGCTCGGCAGCTCGTTGCCGACGATCCAGGTGGCGACCCCCAGCAGGAAGCCCACCAGCAGCCGGGCGCCGGGCACCCGGTCCGCCCAGTGCACCAGGACCGCGGCCAGCAGCAGCGTTTCCAGCAGGGCGAGGAACAGGGCGAGGTGGATGGCCATGGAAACGGATGCCGCATGGGCTCGGGGCTGCGGGGCGCCACGGGATCACGACGGCCCGGCCGCCGGGGGGGCCACCCCGGTTAAGCCCGCGCGCGCCCCGCGGAAGCGCCCCGGGAGGGGGCGGGGGGGGGCGGGCC
>CAXUBN010000131.1:573-6607 GCA_964249255.1 uncultured Acetobacteraceae bacterium
CCGGCCGCCGGCTGTCAACGTCGTTGACAGCCGGCGCGCGCAGATCGTATCCGCCGTTGTCGGGCCGGGGGATGCCGATCCAACGATATCAATGCCTTGTCGTGAGAGGAGGGCCTGGCACACCGGTTGCGATGGGAAGGGGGTCATCAACCGGAGACATCGTCATGATCCCCACACAATCCCCCGTGCTCGCCGTCGACTGGCTCCAGCTCGCCATCGCCGCCGTGCTCACGCTGGGCCTCACCACGGTCATCGCCGTGGTGATCCGGCGTTCCCTGTTCGGCGTGCTGCAGCTGATCTGCGACTCCGACGTCGCGGCCCGCTTCTGGACCACCTTCGCCTCCGTGCTCCTGGTCATGGGCCCGCTGTTCCTGGTCTTCACGGCGGCGGGCGGTGCCGAGAGCCTGGCCGACTTCGTGCGCCGCGCGGTCTACCTGGTGTCCTTCGGCGTGATCGGCGCGTTCATGATCATGGGCGCCGCCGTGATGCTCAGCGCGCCCAGCCAGGCCATGTCCCGCCGGCGGTCGGCGCAGATCGACGCCGGCTCCCCGGCACACCCCGCGGCACAGCCGGCCGGCGAATGGCCGTGATGCCGGGGCCGGACAGGATCGACCCGGCCCGCATCTTCATCCCGGCAAGCATCGCGATGCTTGCCGGGATGGCCTGGCGCGCGGGCTGGATCAACCAGGCCACCCTGCATCCGCTCTGGATCCTCGCCAACGTCCTCGTGGCCCTGCTCGTCGTCCTGATCGTGATCACCCTTCCCGTGCTTGTCGTCGGCCTCGTGATCTGGCTGCCGATCCGGGGCGTCATCTGGTTCCGCGCGGTGGTCGCGGGCCCTCGGGCCGGCACGACGGACCCTTGAGACCGGCCGGTGGTCAGGCCGTGGCGTGGCCGGTGGTCAGCACCACCGCCACGGGGCGCACCGGCAGCGCGTCGGCCGGCGGCCACGTCCCCTCGCCGCCCGGGTCGACGTGCCGCGTGGTGTCGGTCAGCCCGCCGGGCTGGACTGACGGAACCAGGCGCGGGTCATCTCCCGGTCGATCTTGTCGTTGTCGTTGCGCGACAGGCGGGACACGGCGCGGATCTCCTGCGGCACCGCGTAGGCGTCGAGCCGGTCCAGCAGGGCGCGGCGCACGGCGCGCTCGTCGAACGCCTCCGGGAACGGCGCTTCCACCACCGCCACCAGCCGGTCCCGGTGCTCGTGCTTGAACACGCACGCGTTGCCGAACCCGATCGCGGCCAGCGCGGTCGCCACCTCCTCGAGCTCGATCCGGAAGCCCTTGATCTTGACCTGGAAGTCGATGCGCTCCTTGAAGTGGAGGCGCCCGTTGCGCACCTCCGCCCGGTCGCCGGTGTGGTAGGCGCGGCAGGGCCGGCCGTTCCGCATCACCGTCCGGAACGCGCTCGCGGTCCGGTCCGGGTCCTGCCAGTATCCGAGCGCCAGCTGCGGTCCGACGATCACCAGCTCGCCCTCGTCCGGCTCGCCCTTGTCCGGCACGCCACCGCCCGGCACGCCGTCGCCCAGGAGCAGCAGTTCCATGCCCTCGATCGGCTCGCCGATCGGGATCGATCGCGTGTCGCGGTCGATGGCGCTGTCGGCGGCGAGGACGATCGAGGTCATGGAGACCGTCGCCTCGGTCGGGCCGTAGGTGTTCTGCACCAGCGCCCGCGGACAGGCCCGGAACACCGCGTCGACCTGGTGCGCCAGCAGCGGCTCGCCGCAGAAGACCAGCCTGCGCAGGCTGCCGACATGGGCCGGCGTCAGCTCGCCCGCCTGGATCATCAGGCTGACCACGCTCGGCACCGAGATCCAGATCGTCAGCCGCTCCCGCTCGATCATGCGGGCCGGCATCGAACGGTCGCCCAGGCCGCCGGCCGGATGCAGGCTGGCGCCGTGGCAGAGCGCGCCGTAGATCTCGAGCACGCTGAGGTCGAACGCGATGTTGGCGTATTGCGACACCCGGTCCGCCGCCGTGATCCCCAGCGACCGCTCGACCCAGCCCAGGTAGTGGTCGAGCCCGGAGCGCGCGACCACCACGCCCTTGGGCACGCCGGTCGAGCCGGAGGTGAAGATCACGTAGGCGATCTCGTGCCGCCGGCCGCGCCCGTGGAGCTGCGGCCCGACCAGGCCGTCCGAGATGTCGACGGCGCATGCGCCGGGGGCTTCCGGCAACAGCAGGCCGACGATGTCGGTGGGTCCCACGATGAAGTCGGGTTGCACCAGCCGGCAGACATGGGCCCATTTCATGGCCGGCGCGCCCACGTTGAGCGGGGTGTAGAAGCCTCCCGCCAGCCCCGCGGCAAGCATCGCCGCATACGCATCGGCGCCCGACGGCAGCGCGATCAGGACGCGCGGCGACTCCCGCGCGGCGAAGATCGCGGCGAGCGTCCGCACCCGCCGCTCCAGCTCGCCGTAGCTGACCCGGTGATCGTCGTTGACCACGGCCGGCGCCGATGGATCGCACGACGCCTGGATCAGGAAACGGTCCACCACGTCCGTGGGACGGGTGGAAACAAGCGCTGGACAGCCACCGTCAGCTAAGACATCCGAAGCGAAGTCATCACTCATCACGGCTGACCGATCACGCTCATCTCGAAGACACGACTTGACGGTGTCTTTCACTTTTTTGCCCGACAGTTATTAACGAAACTCGAATGTCGAAATGAGACGATGCGATGACATCGCATGGTCGATGCTCCGTCCTCGCCGCCGCTTCGGTGGCCATCGGACCGTGCCACCGTTGATGGCTCGTTAAGCATCGGGCATGACCGAAACGTGGTCGGACCGTGGCAGCGACAAGGCCCGACGGTTCGGTGGTGGCCATCTCCACGACGGCCATGGACGCGTCGACCGAGGCGGCCAGCCGGGTGACGGCGGCCTCGGCAAGGCCGCCTCCGCCCAGCCGGTTGCCGATCGATACCATGCTGTCAGGGCCGGTCGGCGCGCCCGTTACGGTTCCGGAACGGTGATGCCCACCACCGGAAGCGTGTCGTTCCAGGATGATCGTCCGGACGCGGTTGCGTCAGACCATGCGCATCATGTCGCGGTTCTCGGCCGGGTTCGGCGTGGTGAGCCGGATGGTCACAGGCTCAACGGCCGGTGGTCAGGCCGTCAGCACGCGCTCCAGGGCGCGGGCGATGTCGCGCGCGGCCACCGGCTTCTCGCAGCGCGGCAGGGTGACGTAGGCGGCCGGGACCGCGTCCGCGGCGTAGCCGGTGGTCAGCACCACCGCCACGCCACGCGCCAGCAGCGCGTCGGCCAGCGGCCACACCCTCTCGCCGCCCAGGTTGACGTCCAGGAGCGCCGCGTCCATCGGGACGCCCTCGTCGGCTATGAGCCGGAGCCCGGCCTCGACCGTCGGCACCGGTCCGAGCGGCTCGGTGCCCAGGTCGCGCAGCATCCCCATCACCTCCTGGGCGACCATGTACTCGTCCTCCGCCACCAGGATGCGGCGCTCGTGCAGGACGTCGGACGAGACCGGTGCGCTCATGCGGGCTGGTCCGACGGGATGCCGAACGCGCCGGCGGGCAGGGCGATGCGGCACCTTATGCCGTCGGCCCCGAACTCGAGCTCGGTTTCCGCCCGCAGCTGGTAGGGCAGCGCCCGGGTGATCAGCTCGCTGCCGTAGCCCCGGCGCGCGGGCGGGCCGTCCGGCATCGCCACCCCGTCCTCGCGCCAGTCGATCACCAACCGCCCGCCGGATCCACTTCCCTCCACGTGCCAGTCGATCGTCAGCCGGCCCGCGGGCTGGCCGATGGCGCCGTACTTGACGGCGTTGGTGGCCAGCTCGTGCAGGGCCAGCGCCACCGCCTGCACGCTTTCGCCGGGCAGGTCGACCACGGGCCCCTCCACCGTCACGCGGTCCGACGTGCCGTCGCCCGCCGCCACCAGCTCGGCGTGCACCAGGTCGGCCAGCCGCACCGCATAGAGCGGCGAGCGGGACAGGAAGCCCTGCACCCGGCCCAACGCCTCCAGCCGGGCGTCGTACTGGTCGCGCCCGGGGGAGGGCTCGACGCTGCGCCGGGCGATGCTGCGCACCACCGTCAGCAGGTTGCGGGTGCGGTGTTGCAGCTCGGCCACCATCACCTGCTGCTGGCCCTGCAGCCGCTTCAGGTCCTCGATGTCGGTGGTGGTGCCGAGCCATTCCAGGATGCGGCCCTCGGCCCCGTCCGCCTCGGGTACGTCGCGCAGCGGCGTCGATCGCGTCTGGTGCCAGCGCCAGGCGCCGTCCCGCGCGCGTCGCACCCGGTATTCCAGGTTCAGCTCGCCGTGCGGCCGGGCGCCCTGCCAGCATCGCAGGGTGGCCTCGCGGTCGTCCGGATGGACCACCTCCAGCCAGCCCCAGCCGCGGCTCTCGGTCTGCGTCTGCCCGGTGTACTCCTGCCATTGCGGACTGGACCAGGTCCACAGCCCATCGGTGCCCGAGCGCCAGACCAGCAGCGGGATGCCCTGCATCAGGGTGCGCAGCCGCTGCTCGCTCTCGTGCAGCGCGTCCGCGCCGCGCTTGGACGCGTCGATGTCGGCCACGATCGGCACCTGCCCGGTGACGCGGCCGTCCTTGTCCCGGACCGGCACCGCGGCGACCTGCGTCCAGACCTCGCTGCCGTCCTCCTGGGTGTAGAGCATCTCGATCCCCGGCACGACCGTCTCGCCGCGCAGGGCGCGCGCGTCGGGAAAGTCCCCGGCGTCGAGCGGCCGCCCGTCGGCGTCGTGGGCGCGCCAGCGCCAGCCGCGGACGTGGTCGCGCGACGGGATGACGCCGTTCGGCATGAAGCGCCGCATCTCCGGGTTGGACAGCACCAGCCGTCCCGCCAGGTCGATGACGCCGAGCCCGATCGGCACCACCTCGAACACCGCCGACAGCCGCGCCTCGCTGGCCCGCAGCGCGTCCTCGGCGTCGCGGGCGGCGGTCACGTCCTTGGCGGCACCCAGCCATTCCGCGATCCCGCCGTCCTCGTCCAGGATCGGCACCGCGCGCGACAGGGTCCAGCCCACCGTGCCGTCGGCGCGGCGCATCCGGTGCTCCAGCTCGAACAGGCGCCGGTCGGCGATGGCCCGATCGATCGCGCCCTGCATCGCCAAGCGGTCGTCCGGCTGGATGTAGTGCTCCATCCAGCTTTCGTCGGGCTCGGTGGTGTCCGCCAGGAAGCTGCGGCCGTCGAGCCGGTGCATCCGCGACCAGTCGGGGTTCATGCGATAGACGGCATCCGAGCTCGCGGTCACGAAGGCGCGGAAGCGCACCTCGCTGTCGCGCAGCGCCATCTCCGCGCGGCGGCGGTCGGTGGTGTCCACGAAGGTCGCGACGGTGCCGTCGATCCGCTCGTCGACGGTGCGGTAGGGTCGCAGCCGCACCACGTACCAGCGTCCGTCGCGGCTGCGGACCTCGGTCTCGATCAGGACCAGATCGCGCATCACCCGGCGCGAGTCCCGTTCCAGCCCGTCGTACTCCAGGCGGTGGGTGAAGTCCGTGACCGTGCGGCCGATATCGGACTTGGTCACGTTGAACAGCTCGGCGATCGGCGCCGTGAACATCCGGATGCGCAGGTCGGGATCGAGGAACAGCGCGCCGATCTCGGTGGCGGCGGTCAGATTTTGAAGGTCGCCGTGGGCGACCGAGATGCTGGCCAGCTTGGTCTTCAGCTCGGCGTTGACGGTGTGCAGCTCCTCGTTGATGGATTGCAGCTCCTCCTTGGAGGTTTCCAGCTCCTCCGCCGTGGAGCGGTACTCCTCGTTGATGGACTGCAGCTCCTCGTTGGAGGCGCGCAGGTCCTGCATCGCGGTCTCGTGGCCGTTGCGGCTGGCGGCCAGCGCCTCGTGCGCGGCCTTGAGCTCGGCATGGAGGCGCCGGACCTCGCCCGGCCCCGCGTCGGACTCGGCGTCCGCCGCCTCGTCGTCGGGTGCGGCACCCCCGTCCAGAAACACGATCAGCGCCTGCGTGCCCATGCGGGGCTCGTTGGCGACGGGCGTCACGTGCATGGCGACCCGCCGCCTGCCGCCGTCCAGGGCGACGGCCACCGGGTGGGTCAGGGT
>CAXUBN010000132.1:0-6605 GCA_964249255.1 uncultured Acetobacteraceae bacterium
GTGCGGTGAGCGACGCCGCGGTGCACGAGGCGGCTGGACCGGCCCTGGCGGCGTTGGGCAACCGGGTGCCGGACGTGGGCGAGACCGCGATCCGCTGCCTGGGCCTGGACGGCACGATCGCGGCCGGCGTCGCGCGCATCTCGACCCTGGCGCTGGACAGCGCCGCGCTGACGGTGAGCGGCAATGGCGAGGTCAACCTCGGTGCCGAGACGATCGGGCTCAGGATCTGGCCGCTGGCGCATCTGACCGGCTCCCGGGTCGCGGTGCCGGTACTGGTGGACGGCTCGCGGCCCCGCGCGGCCGGCTGCAGGCGTCGGCGCTCGACAAGCTCGCCCTGCTCATCGACGCGATGTTCGGGGGCGACCATCCGCGCATCTGCGAGGGCATCGACCTGCCATGACCGCCGCGCGTCCGCACCGTGCAATGGAGATGTCGGTTAGACGGCAGCAGCGGGGTCGGTTATACTTGAACTTGATCGATCAACATCCATGATTGCTGGGTGTCGACCCTTGCCTGTCCGACGATCTGCGGGCATGGCGTCCTGGATTGGATGAGGCCCTTGTCTTGAATCATAAGCAGCCGATGACCCTGCAGGTCCCGACTTCCGCCGACGATGCCGAGGAACGGCTGCGGATCTCGCTGAGCCGGATCGGCACCCAGAAGAACGGAGGGCGGCCGACGCGCCCGCACCAGCTGACCCAGCCGGTCCGGCGCCGCTTCGTGCGCGATGGCGAGGTCCCCACCGAGTATGCCGGCCGCGGTCCGGAGTCGGCCGCGTCCGCCGAGGCGGACGAGGCCTTGTCGGCCCTGCGGGCCGAGCTCGCCGCCGGGAACGTGGCGCGCGAGGAGGCGGAACAGGCACTGGCCGTCGCCCGCGCGGCCAACCGCACGCTGCAGACCCGGGTCGGTCACATGGAACTGGAGCTGCAGGAGCTGCGCGCACGGGCCGCCGAGGCGGCGCTGGCCGAGACCACCCGGCTGCAGGAGGCCAGGCTGCAGGAGGCCAAGCTGCACGAGGCTAGGCTGGAAGACGCAAGGCTGGAGGAGGCGAGGCTGCGCGAGGAAAGAACGGCGCGCCCGGTTCGGGCGTCCCGCCGTCCGGCACCCGCCGCCCTCGCCGTGGCATCCGGGCTGGACGCCGATCTCGACGACGATGACGACGATGCGGACCCGGATGGCCCGCAGCCGGTCAAGTGGTGGCTGAAGCGGTAGGGACGGCGTCGGCCGCCACGGCGGTGGCCGCGGCGGCCGGGTGCCTCAGGCGGGTACCACGTCCGGGGCGCCGCGCGGAAACGAGCGGATCAACGTGGGATCGATCTTCAGCGTCTGTGCCACCATGTCGGGCGGCGTGTGGACCAGCCAGTCGGTGAGCGAGATCTCCTCGTAGCGGCTTGTCTTGAAGATCTCGAGAAACACCAGGTCGTCGGTTCCGGTGTTCTCGACGTAGTGGCCCAGGCTCTTCTTGATGTAGCCGATGTCACCCGGCCTGAAGTCGGCCGTCATCGCCTGCGGCCCGGTGTTGAACACCGTCATGCGCGCCTGGCCCTTCACGTAGTACTGCCATTCGTCCGCGTTCGGATGCCAGTGCATCTCGCGCATGCCGCCCGGATGCACGGTGACCATCGCCGCCGCCACCGTGGTCGAGGCATGGAAGTTCGTGGAGTCCACCACCCGCACGCTGCCGCCGCGCATCTGCTTGTTCGGCGCCATGCCGCCCATGTCGAAGATGAACGGCTGCGGCGGCTTGCCGGCACCGTTCTGCGACGACGCCTGGTCCGCCGCCAGCGGCTTGGGAACGTCGCCCTGGAAGATCCAAAGGTTGTCGAGCGGGACGTTCTTGAAGTTGTCGGCCGGCACGCCGAAGTTCTTGGCGAGAACCTCGGGCGGCGTGTGCGCGATCCAGTCGGTCAGCAGCAGCGTGTTGAACTCGGACGATGCGCCGTTGTCGAAGGCCAGGACGAACTCGGCGCCGTCCGGCCCCACCCCCTGCAGCGAGTGCGGCAGCCCCGGCGGGAAGTACCACAGCCCGCCGGCGCCGACGTCGGCGACTTGCGGATGGCCGAGCTCGTCCATCACCGTGATGCGGCAGGTGCCATAGCTCACGAACGCCCATTCTGCCTGCTGATGCCAATGCATCTCGCGAATGCCACCGGCATCGAGCCGCATGTTGACGCCGGCGATGTCCTTCGAGATGGCGAAGTCGGCCTGCGTCACTTGGCGTGCCCAGCCGCCGGCCTGGATGCGGGCGTGGGCGTTGTTGAACGAGGCCCAGAACAACGGCATGCCGTTGATGTCGGTGGCGGGCGGATCCATGAAGGATGGGAACTGGCCCTCGATCGCTGGGTTGTGCGGGCCCGGCATCGCCAGGTTGCTCTTGTTCACGGCGTTGACGGCCCCCTCGGCGGGACGGTCCGGATTGCCGAAGTTGGCGGCGCGTGCCGCCGTGGCGGCACCGATCGCGCTGGCTGCGGCCAGCAGGCCGCGTCTGGGAAGGGGGTTCATTTGTCTGCTCCTGCGGGACTCTGACATGCTATCTATTTCTTCCGGCGATATATGACAATGGTGATATCGTGATATCCGATCAATCGGACCAGGATCTGGATCCGGTCCTGCTCCGTTCCTTCCTGGCGGTGGCGGACACGCTGCACTTCACCGCCGCCGCCCATCGCCGCGGGCTGGGGCAATCCACGATCAGCCAGCACGTCGGACGCCTGGAGCAGCTGGTCGGCCGCACCCTGCTGTCGCGCAGCACCAAGTCGGTGACGCTCACCGCCGATGGCGAGGCCATGGTGGAGTTCGCGCGCGAGATCATCGGCGCCAACGACCGCACGGTGGGGTTCTTCAACCCGGCCTCGCTGCGGGGCCGGCTGCGCTTCGGGCTGTCGGAGGACGTGGTGCTGTCGGCGTTGCCCGACCTGCTCCGCGCGTTCCGGGCGGAGCATCCGCTGATCGAGCTCGAGCTGACTGTGGGGCTGAGCGGCCGGCTCTACGAGCTGCTGGACGCGGGCCGCCTCGACCTGATGTTCGCCAAGCGCCTGGGCGGGGACGAGCGCGGCACGGTGGTCTGGCGCGAGCGGCTGGTCTGGCTGGGCAGCCGGCAGTCGGTCCCGCTTCCGGCCGATCCGGTGCCGCTGGTGCTGTATCCCGGCGCCAGCATCACCCGGCGCGCCGCGCTCGATGCGCTCAACAACGCCGGCCGCAAATGGCAGGTGGCATTCAGCAGCGACAGCCTGAGCGCACTGACCGCGGCGCTGCGCGCAGGCTTCGGGGTCAGCGCGCAATCGGCGCTGCTGTTGTCGGCGGAACTGGCGAGGCTGCCCGACGACGCGAAGCTGCCGCCGCTGCCGGAGGTGGACTTCGTCGTGCTGGGCGGCCGCCGGCTGCAGGGGCCGGCCAAGGCGCTGGAGCAGGCGATCCTGTCCCGGGCCGACCGGCTGCGGCCCCGGCCGGCACACCATCCGGCATAGGCGTCCGGCAGCTCAGCCCCTGCGGTCAGCCCCGGCAGTCAGTCACCGTCCCGCGACAGCCCGAGCGCGGTGTTCACCACCGCCAGGTGGCTCAGCGCCTGCGGAAAGTTGCCCGCCAGGTGCCGGCCCGGCACGTTGTACTCCTCCGACAGCAATCCCAGGTCGTTGCGCACCGCCAGCACCCGCTCCAGCTGGGCGCGCGCCTCGTCGTGCCGGCCCTGCAGCGCCAGGCAGTCGGCCATCCAGCAGGAGCAGGCCAAGAACGCGCCCTCGTTCGGCCCGTCCGCCGTCGCCTTGGTACGCCGGATCAGCCCGTCCTCGTCCAGCTCGCGGTTGATCAGCTCGATCGTGGCCGCCATGCGCGGGTCGTCGGCCGGCAGGAAGCCTACCGCCGGCAGCAGCAGCAGGCTCGCATCCAGCGTTTCGCCCCCGAAATACTGGGTGAAGCTGCCGCGGCCGCCATTCAGCCCAGGGTTCCAGCCTTCGGTGCAGGTCTCGTCATGGATGCGCTGGCGCAACGTCGTCATGCGCCGCACCAGCGCCGCCCCGTCCGCGCCGGCCTCCGCCAGCGCGTCGCCGCGGACGCGCAGGAACTGGTCAATCCCGGCCCAGGCCATCGCGTTGGAGTAGGTGTAGCGCCGCGGCGCGTTGCGGTACTCCCAGATCCCGGATCCGGGCGTGTTCCACACCCGCTCCAGGTGCAGCACGATCGCGGTGACGGCGGCCTCCTCCTGCCCCGACTCCGGCACGCCGCCGCGCCGCGCCTGGGCCAGGCAGTTCAGCACCTCGCCGAACACGTCGACCTGATGCTGGGTCGAGGCGTCGTTGCCGATCCGGACCGGACGCGCCTGGCGCCAGCCGGGCAGGGCGTCCACCGTCCATTCGGCCAGGTGCCGGGCGCCGTCGATGCGGTACATGATCCGCATCCGCTCCGGCGTGCCGGCGATCGCGCGCAGCAGCCAGTCGCGCCAGCGTTCGGCCTCGTCGGTGTAGCCGGCGGCCAGCAGTGCGTTCAGCGTGAAGGTGGAGTCGCGTAGCCAGCAGTAGCGGTAGTCCCAGTTCATGCTGCCGCCCGGCGCCTCCGGCAGCGAGGTGGTCGGCGCCGCCACCAGGCCGCCGCTGGGCCGGTGGATCATCGCCTTGAGCGTGATCAGCGAGCGGCGGACCGCATCGGGCCATCGCGTCGTGGTGTCGTCGAACCGGCGGATCCAGTCGCGCCAGAACGCGGTCGTGCCGGCCAGTGCCGCCTCGGCATCGATCCGGCCTGGCAGCGGCGACGGCACCGGGGCGTAGGCGAGCACGAAGGGGAGCCGCTCCCCCTCGCACACCGTGAACGCCGCCTCCGCCGCGCCGTGGCCCAGCTCGACCGGCACCGGGGCCCGCAGCGTCACCAAGTCCGGCCCCACCCGGGCCACCAGCCCGTCCGCGGCGGGCTCGACCCAGGGCGGCAGGCTGCCGTAGTCGAAGCGCAGCCGCAGGGTCATGCGCATGTCGACCCGACCGCGCAGCCCCGCCACGATCCGCACCAGCGACGAGGACTGGCCGTCGCGCATCGGCATGAAGTCGATCAGCCGGACGGCGCCGTCCGCGGTCTCGAGGTCGGTCTCGATCACCAGCGTGTCGGGCACGTAGCGCCGCGACCGCGTCGTTACCGCAGCAGCCGGGTGCAGCGCCCAGCACCCGTTCTCGGGCGTGCCGAGCAGGGCGGCGAAGCAGGCGTCGCTGTCGAAGCGTGGCCAGCACAGCCAGTCCACCGACCCGTCGCGGCCGACCAGCGCCGCGGTCTCGCCGTCGCCGATCAGGCCATAATCCTCGATCGGGTTGCTCATGGGGCGGGCCACTCCGGGAAGGAGGCGTCAGAATCATGACGCTTCGCCAGCCGGTGCAGGCCCAGCGGGCCGGCCGCTGCCGCATCCAGACGCTCGGGGTCACGCGACAGCTGGGCCACATCGTAACCCTGACGTGTAAAGGTCTCGGCCGTGGCTCGACCGACCCCGGCCCCGGCCCCGGTGATGACGGCGATCTTGCTCACGACGGTTATCCTGGCGATTCAGCCCGTGCAGCGCACGGTGCCGGCCGGGGTTGCCTCGGGAAACCGGCTCGCGAATCGGCGGTCGGGCGATCAGCGGTTCCGGCCGACCACCGCGATCACCCGCCGCATGTCGGCCTCGTCCAGCGCGCCGATGCAGCCGATGCGGAAGCTGGGCGCCCGGGTGAGCTTGCCCGGGTAGATCACGATCCCCTCGGCGGCCAGCGCGGCGTAGAACCGATCGAACGAGAACGGCGGCCCCGGGTCCCGGAACGTCACGATGATCGGCGCCTGCAGGTCGGGGGCGAGATACGTCTCGAAGCCCAGCGCGGCCATGCCCTCCACCAGCATCGCGTGCAGGCGCCGATAGCGGCCGCCACGCGCCGCCACGCCGCCCTCCGCATCGAGCTGATCCAGCGCCGCGTCCAGCGCGGCGGCCACCTGGACCGGCGGCGTGTGCCGCCATTGCCCGTTGTCGCGGAACCCGGCCGCCTGATCGTGGAGGTCGAGGCTGAGGCTGGTCGCGTTGCCGCGGCAGGTGGCGAGGTGCGCGCTGTCCGCCACCACGATCCCGATCCCGGGCACCCCCTCCAGCCCCTTGTTGGACGAGGCCATCACCGCCGCCAGCCCCTGTCGCGCCGCCTCGACCGGCAGCGCGCCGAAGCTGCTCATCGCATCCAGCAGCAGCCGGCGCCCGTGTCGCCGCACCACCGCGGCCACCACGTCGAGCGGGTTGAGCAGCCCGCTGGTGGTCTCGCAGTGTACCAGCGCCACGTCGGTGATCCCCCGATCGTCCGCCAGGATGCGGTCGAGCTCGACCGGGTCAACCGCCTGGTCCTCCGGCCATTCGCGCACGACGTGGTCGCGGCCGAGTCGGCGCAGGATCTCGGCCATGCGCCGGCCATAGGCACCGTTCACCAGGATCAGCGCCCGACCGTCGCGCGGGACCAGGCTGCCCAGCGCCGCCTCCACCGCCGCGGTGCCGCTGCCGGGCAGCAGCACCGCCTCGTGCGTGTCCGCACCGCCGGCCAGCGCCGCCAGCCGGCGCCGCAGCCGGCCGGTCAGCGCCACGAACGCCGCGTCCCGCGAGCCCCAGTCCCGCCCCAGCG
>CAXUBN010000133.1:0-6604 GCA_964249255.1 uncultured Acetobacteraceae bacterium
GCCGGCTGGCGCGCCCACGGCGCCGGTGCCGTCGCACGACGCCGTCACCCATCCCGGGCCTCCCGGCCCCGCCGCCTCCTCGACGCTGCCCGATCCGGAGGTGATCTTCGCGCCGTTCCGGTCCGGTGATCAGCCGGGCGCCTACCGCTCCGCCAGCGGGCTGCCGGGGCCGTCCTACTGGCAGAACCGGGCCGACTACGTCATCGAGGCCACCATCGAGACCGGCCCGCACGTGCTGCACGGTCGCGAAACGATCACCTACACCAACAACAGCCCGGACCCGCTCGACGTGCTGTGGGTCCAGCTTGACCAGAACATCTACCGGGCGGACGCGCGGTCGAAGTTCGCCAATCCGTTCCTCGCCGGCCACTCTACCGCCGGCGACGAGATCGAGGGCGTCGCGGTCGAGCAGAACGGACACACCGTCTCGGTGCCGTTCCTGGTCACCGACACCCGCATGCAGGTCCGGCTGCCCGCCATCCTGTCGCCCAAGGGGGGCCAGCTCAGGCTGCACGTCGGCTGGCACCACACCGTGCCCGGTCCCTGGGGCGGCCGCACCGCGGTCACGCCGACCCGCAACGGCGACATCTACGAGATGGCGCAATGGTATCCGCGCATGGCGGTCTACGACGACCTGCGCGGCTGGGACACCGGCCCCTACCTTGGCCAGGAGTTCTACCTCGAGTACGGCGACATCGACTACAGCGTGACGGTGCCGTGGGACTTCCTGGTGCAGGGCTCCGGCGAGCTGGTCAACGGGGGCGAGGTGCTGACCGCGACCGAGCGCCGGCGCCTGGCGGAGGCTGCGCGCAGCGACCGCACCGTGATGATCCGGGCCCCGTCCGAGGTCACCGACCCATCGACGCGGCCGACCCGGTCCGGCACGCAGACCTGGCGCTTCCGCATGCGCCACACCCGCGACGTGGCGTTCGCGGCCTCGGCCGCGTTCGCCTGGGACGCCGCCCGGCTCGACCTGCCGCCCCTGGACCCGAAGGCCGCCACCTCGTCCTGGCTACCCGCCTGGTTCCCCGGCGTGACCGCGCCGCAGCCGCGCTTGGCGATGTCGATCTACCCCGTGGAGGCGGCGGACAACTGGAAGCGCTCCACCGAGTACGTGAAGCATGCGATCGAGTACTTCTCGAACCGCTGGTATCAGTTCCCGTATCCCAACGCGGTCAACCTCGCGGGCCACGGCGCCGGCATGGAATATCCGGCGATGGCGTTCGACGGCATCAGCGACTCGGGCAAGGAACTGTTCTGGATCACCACCCACGAGCTGGGTCATGGCTGGTTCCCGATGATCGTCGGCACCAACGAGCGCCGCAACGCCTTCATGGACGAGGGCTTCAACACCTTCATCGACGTCTACGCGTCTGACCACTTCAACAACGGCGAGTACGCCCCCAAGCGCGATCCGGAATACGCGCCGGGCGGCGGCAACCCGGTGGATGAGATCGTGCCGTGGCTGCGCGATCCCAAGGCGCCGGCGATGCTGGGCCCGTCCGACCTCGTGTCCGAGACCTACCGGCACCCGATCACCTACTTCAAGTCGGCGCTGGGCCTGGTGCTGCTGCGGGAGCAGATCCTGGGCCCGGCCCGGTTCGACCCCGCCTTCCGCCGCTACATCAGCGCCTGGGCGTTCAAGCACCCGACGCCGTACGACTTCTTCCGGTTCATGGACAGCGAGGCGGGCGAGGACCTGTCCTGGTGGTGGCGCGGCTGGTACGAGCACAACTGGACGCTGGACTTGGCCGTCACCGGCGCCACCTATCCCGGCGGCGATCCCACCCGTGGCGTCACCGTCGGGCTGGACACCAGGGGCTGGCTGCTGATGCCCGCCACCCTGGAAGTCCGTCTCGCCAACGGCGGCCACGTGCGGGTCACGGTCCCGGTCGAGGCCTGGATGAAGGGCGACCACACGGACGTCACCCTGCCGACGCACGATTCGGTACGCTCAGTGTTGCTCGACCCTGACAACAAGCTCCCCGACATCGACCGCAGCAACAACCGCCTCGACCTTGCCCCGTGATCCGGTCGGCGCCGGGCGCGCCCGGCGCCGTGCAGCGGACCCGGGACGGACATCGCGGCCATCCCGACAGCCTCCCGTGATCCCCCAAACCATGATCGGCGGTGGATCAGCCTTGTTCCGGCCCTTCTCAGCTGCGCCCGCACCATTCTCCTGCCGTGCCGAGCAGCCCCCGACGATCATCCTTCCCGACCGGGCGGCGCAGGTGCCACGCGGCCGGGGCGCACCGGCCTGGTCCGCGTCAGGACCGATCGGTCGACCCGACCCCCACATAACGGTCCAGCGTCGCCTGCATCACCCTTCGGTCGGCATCGGCGGGGATCGGTGTCACGAAGTGGCCATCGGGGCCCAGCAGGAAGATCACCGCACTATGGTCGAGCGCCTCTCGGCCTGCCTCGGTGTTGAGCTCGACTACGACGTGAAACTGCCGCTCGACGGCGCTCAGCTGGTCGGCCGTGCCGGTCAGCCCGATCAGGGTGGGTGAGAACGCCGCCACGTAGCGACGCACGCGCTCCGGCGTGTCGTGCGCCGGGTCCACGGTGATGAAGATCGGCTGCACGCGCCGGGCCCCGGGGTCGACCCGGCCCAGTGCCTCCGACATCTCCGTCAGCGTCTGCGGGCACAGGTCGAGGCAGCCGGTGTAGCCGAAGAACACGAGCATGAAGCGGCCGCGGAAGCTTGCATCGCTGCGCGGTCGGCCGCCCCCGTCCACCAGGGTGAACGGCCCGCCGATCCCGGCAACGGCGCGTTGCGGAGCCAGCAGCGCACGCATCCCGACGGCAGCCGTCAGCAGCAGGAGCGTGCCAGCCGCCGCGGTCAGGAAACCGTGGCGGTGGCGTCGTTCCGTCATCCTTGCACGCTGGTCCCGACGCCCGCCCGCCATGCCGTTTCCGGTCCTCCGAGCACCGATCCTAGTCGGAAGCGGCCGGCCCGGTCACCCCGCCGCTGTCCGGGATCCGGTGGCGCCGAGCTGGTAAGGCGGCGCTCTATCCACAACCCTGACCCCGTCAGCGCCGAGCCGGCCGACATCGTCAGGCCCCGCCGCCGCGATATCCCGGATCGGCAGCGCCACGATGCGCGCCAGCATGTCGGCATCCAGCACCGGCCAGTCGATCGCCGACCGTTTATACAGGTTGAGAGTGTCGTGGAACGTCCGGCAGGTGGCCGGCTCGTGGGGCTCGGTGACGGGCCGGCAACGGATCGGATCGCCCGCGGCTCACGCATAGAAGCCCAAGGCATGATCCGCCACGCGGACATCGGCCGATCACCAACGGACGATCCGTGTTCCGGCGTAGTCGACCGCCGGCAACCCATCGCAACCCCGCTCTTTGAGACACCGTGACAAGCATCGGGCGTGCCGCCGCACCGCATCATCCAAGCTTGCGCCGTCGCATCGCCGGCCTCTACCTCCTGCTCGCCGTCATGAACGGCGGCGCGTGGATCTGGGCGATCGCGGCCTTTCACGCTCGGCCGCTGCTGCTCAGCACCGCGTTGCTGGCCTATGGGCTTGGCCTGCGTCACGCCGTGGATGCCGACCACATCGCCGCGATCGACAACGTCACCCGCACGCTGGCCGGTCGGAACCGGCAGCCGGTCACCATCGGGCTGTTCTTCGCCCTGGGCCACTCGACCGTGGTGCTGCTGGTGGCCGCCGGCGCGATCGTGATGAATGATCGTTTCGGGGCCTGGAGGGCGCTGGGCGGCATCGTGTCGACCGGCATCTCGGCGTCCTTCCTGTTCCTGGTCGCCGCCATGAACGCCGTGGCGCTGGTCAGACTGTGCCGGACGCTTCGCGCGGCCGGGAGGGGCGATGCCGACCCTGCGCTGGCGGCGGCGCTCGACCGGCGGGGCGTGCTGACCCGGCTGTTCCGGCCCGCCTTCCGGCTGGTGTCGGCGAGCTGGCACATGCTGCCGATCGGCTTCCTGTTCGGGCTCGGCTTCGACACCGCCACGGAGGTCAGCCTGCTGGGCATCTCCGCCGCCGAGGCGACGCACGGCCTCGGGATCGGCTCGATCCTGGCGTTCCCGGCCTTGTTCGCAGCCGGCATGTCGCTGGTCGATGCCAGCGACGGCGTGCTGATGCTGGGCGCCTACCAGTGGGCGTTCGTGCGGCCGGCCCGCAAGCTCCTCTACAACCTTGTCATGACCCTGGTCTCCGTGCTGGCGGCGCTGGTGATCGGCGGCATCGAGGCGCTGGGCCTCGTGTCCGACCAGCTCGCCCGTCCCGGTGGCTTCTGGATCCTGATCGGCCACCTCGATGACCATTTCGGCACCCTTGGCCTTGGCATCATCGGCATCTTGGCGATCGCGTGGGGGGCCTCGGTGCTGATCCACCGGATCAAGAACCGGAGCCGGCCGGAGCCGCCACCGATCTCGGCCTGATCCGCCACCTGCCTGGACGGTTCGGTCCGACCTGTTATCGTTCCGTCATGCCGCCTGGCCTCCCGCGCATCCGGTTCCCGATGCCCATCCTGAGGGTGCTGCTGGCGACGCTGGCCCTGGTCGGTCAGCTGGCCCTCGCGCCGGTGCCGGCACAGGCCCGACTGGCCGCGGACGCCCTAGCCACCCTGCACGCTGTCACGGTTCTCTGCCACCACTCAAATCACGGTTCCGGCGGCATTCTCGGTGTGCCGTCACGGCCGCGCGCACCCGATGGCGGGACCGGCTGCCGAGCCGACCTCTTGCTCGAGCTGCCCGCCGTCATCCCGACCCCGGCACCATCGTTGCCTCGGCGGCTTCGACCGATCACGGTGCGCCTGGCCTCGCACGCCCTCGTCCGTGCTCCTCCCGCCATGGCCGCCACCGGCCCATATGCCCGAGCACCTCCCGATCCAGCCTGAGTTCGTCATGATCCGGCCATGGCGCCCCGCGCCGTGGCTCCCGGTCGTTCTCACGCCAGGACCCGCCCCATGCCCATCGCTCGACCCGCCTCGCGCGGATGCCGTCATCTGCTCGCCCTGTGTCTGCCCGTCATCGCCGCCGCCACGAGCCCACCGGCCAGGGCCCACGTCATCGCCGGCGCGCGGGTCTTCCCCGTTACGCTGACCTTCGACGATCCCGGCGTCGGCGACGAGGTTTCGATCCCCGCCCTCAACTATGCCCGCGACGGCGCCGACGGCGGTACCGGCCCCAGCCACGAGTTCGACCTCGGCTTCGAGTTCGACAAGACGATCACACCGACCACCGCCCTGATCCTCAACGACGGCTACGACGTCATCCAGACCAACGGGTCCAAGACGCAGGCCGGCTTCGAGAACCTGTTCGTCACCGGCAAGTGGCAGGCGATCACGAACGCACCGCACGAGCTGGTGGTCTCGCTCGGCGTCACCCGCGAGCTCGGCGGCACCGGCACCACCCACATCGGCGCCGACCGCTTCGGCTCGACCACGCCCAACCTCTACTTCGGCAAGGGGCTGGGAGACCTGCCCGTGCCCGTCCTGCGGCCGTTCGCGGTCACCGGCGAGCTGTCCTACACGATCGCCGACAAGGGGCTGAAGGCGTTCACGACGGTGCCGACCGACGCGGACGCCGCGTCCGGCGAAGGGGTCGTCAGCCAGTTCAACAGCGGCAACAACAACAGCTGGGCCGGGTCGTTCTCGCTTCAGTACAGCGTCCCCTACCTGCAGAGCCAGGTTCACAGCTATGGCCTGACCGGGGCGCTCGGCAACCTGATCCCGATCGTCGAGGTGGGGTGGACCTCGCCCGCCTCCTCTCCCAGCGCCACCGGCACCACCTGGACCGTGGCGCCCGGCGTCATCTTCCTCGGCCAATGGGGCCAGGTCGGGATCGAGGCGCTGATCCCGCTCAACAGGACGACCGGCACCACCGTCGGCGCGGTGGCCCTGGTCCACCTGTTCCTTGATGACCTGCTGCCGCACAGCCTCGGCCGGCCCATCTTCCAGTGACCTGCTGGAGGATCGCATGAGCAACCGTTCTACCACCGCCACGGCGGCCCTGGCGGTGCTGTGCTGTGCCACCTCCGCCGGTGTCCCATCGGCCGAGGCGCACGCGTTTCTTCGCGACGCCAGCCCCGCCGTCGGCAGCGTGGTGGCCACGGCACCCACCGCGGTGGCGATCGATTTCACCGAGGGCGTCGAGCCTGCCTTCAGCACCATCGTCGTCACCGATGCCGCCGGCGTCCGCGTCGATGACGGCCGGCCGCATGCGGGCACCGACGAGACCCGGCTGGTGGTCGGGTTGAGGGCCCTGGCGCCCGGGGCCTACCTGGTCGCCTGGCGCGTGGTGGCGACCGATACCCATCGCACCGAGGGCAGCTTCAGCTTCACCGTCTCGCCCCGATCATGATCCCGATGGTGATCCCCTTGATCCGGGGCGCATTCGACGCGGCCGTTCTGTCCAGTTTCGGCAGCCTGTTGTTCTGGGTGTGGGTACTGCCGCCGTCGCGGGCGCGGACCCCGTTGGGGGCACAGGCGGTGCTGGACCGGCGCCTCCTGACCACGGTCCGCATCAGCCTCGCGGTGACTCCGGTCGCCGGCCTGGCGTGGCTGATCGTGGAGGCGGGCGCGATGGCCGATGCCGCCGGCCCGGCACAGGCGGTCGCCGCGCTGCCGACCGTGC
>CAXUBN010000134.1:0-6596 GCA_964249255.1 uncultured Acetobacteraceae bacterium
GCTCGGGGGCGTCGCCGTCGCCCAGGCCCCGTCCGCGGTGCCGGGCCTGGCCAGGGTGCCGTCGACGTCGGTCCCGTCCATTCCCCCCGGTCGCGGCGATGCCGTCGATCCGCTGAGCTTCGGTCCCGCCGCCGACCCGGCGTCCTCCGGGCCGGTGCCGGTGCGGGGGCTGCACGGCATGGTGGTGACCGCGCAGGCGCTGGCCTCTGAGGTGGGGGCCCACATCCTGGCACGGGGCGGCAACGCGGTGGATGCCGCCGTGGCGGTCGCCTATGCGCTGGCCGTGGTATACCCGGCCGCGGGGAACATCGGCGGCGGCGGCTTCATGCTGCTGCGCCAGCCCGACGGTCACAGCCTGTTCCTCGATTTCCGCGAGAAGGCGCCGCTGGCCGCCACCGAGACGATGTTCCAGGACGCGACCGGGCGGGTCGTACCCGGCCTGTCGCGGTTCGGCTGGAAGGCGGCGGCCGTGCCCGGCACCGTCGCCGGCATGGACGAGGCGCTGCGGCGCTGGGGCCGCCTCGACCGGCGCACGGTGATGGCGCCGGCGATCGCGCTGGCCCGCGACGGCTTCGTGCTGGCGCCGAACGACGTCGTGCTGCTGCATTTCGCCACCGCCACCTTTGCCAGGAACCCGGCGCTGGCGCGGATCTTCCTGCACGGGGACGGCACCCCGTACGCGGTCGGCGACCGGCTCGTGCAACCCGACCTGGCGCAGACCCTGCAGCGGGTCGCCGACGGTGGTGCCGCCGCGTTCTACCGCGGCCCGATCGCCGCCGCGATCGTCGCCGCCAGCCGCAAGGGGGGCGGCATCCTGTCGGAGGCCGACTTCCGCGCCTACCGCACCCGCACGCTGCCGCCCGTCACCTGCCGGTATCACGGCTTCACGGTGGAGTCCGCGCCCCCGCCCAGCAGCGGCGGCATCGTCGTCTGCGAGATCCTGGACATCCTGGAGGGCGATAACCTGTGGTCGCTGGGGCTGCGCAGCGCGGCCGGGCTGCAGCGGCAGATCGAGGCCATGCGTCATGCCTATTCCGACCGGCAGCAGCTGGGCGACCCGGCCTTCGTCACCGATCCGGTGGGACGGCTGACCTCGACCGCCTACGCCGCCGCGGTCCGCGCCGACACCCCCACCGACCGCGCGGTCCCGTCCACCGACCTGGTCTCCCTCGACCCGGCGCTCCATCCCGGCGCCGCGCCGGCGGCGGCCGGACACGAGGGGACCGAGACCACCCATTTCTCGATCGTCGACCGCGACGGCCGCGCCGTGTCCATGACCTACACGCTGAACGGCTACTTCGGCGCGCAGGTGGTGGCGGACGGGACCGGCATCGTGCTCAACGACGAGATGGACGACTTCTCGGCCAAGGCCGGCTCGGCCAACATGTTCGGCCTTCTGGGCGCCAAGGCCAACGCGATCGCGCCCGGCAAGACCCCGCTGTCGTCGATGTCGCCTACCATCCTGTCCAGGGCCGGCCGGGTGGTGATGGTGATCGGCAGCCCGGGCGGCTCGCGCATCCCCACCATCACGCTGGAGGCGATCCTGGCCGTGCTGGACGGCGGGCAGGACATCGCGCAGGCGGTCAACATGCCGCGCGTCCACGAGCAATGGATGCCGCCCGCGGTGCAGGTGGAGGCCGGCGCGGTGGCGCCCGAGGTCGCGGCGAAGCTCGCCGCCATGGGCTACGCGCTCAAGACCGATCCCAGCTGGGGGTCGGCAGAGGGCATCCTGGTCGGCGGCCCGTCGCTGTCGGTGCGGGAGCCCGGCTATTTCGGCGGCCTCGACGTGCGCCATCCCGGCGGCGCCGCGGTTGGGGACTAGTTCGGCGGCCGGATCGGCGTTTGCCGGCTCGCCCGGTGAACCGACTCCCGGTCGTGCGCCGATGCCCAGCCGGACGCTGATGATCGTGGGTGCCACGATCGGCAACGCGCTCGAGTTCTACGACTTCTTCATCTACGGCTTCTTCGCGACCGCGATCGCCGCCACCTTCTTCCCGTCCCGCGACCAGACCCACTCGCTGCTGCTGACCTTCGGCACGTTCGGGGTGTCGTTCCTGGCCCGCCCGGTGGGCGCGCTCGTGTTCGGCGCCTATGCCGACCGGCGTGGACGCAGGGCCTGCATGGTGCTGTCGGTCTCGCTGATGACGCTGGCGGGGGCCGTCATCACGCTGATGCCGGGCTACGCGGCGATCGGGCCGGCGGCGCCCGGCGCGATCCTGGCGGCGCGGCTGCTGCAGGGCTTCGCGCTGGGCGGGGAGTTCGGCAGCGCCACCGCGCTGATGATCGAGCACTCCCCCGGCGACGAGACCCGTGCCGCGAGCTGGCAGGGCACCAGCCAGTACGTCGCGAGCCTGCTCGCCGCCGGCGTGGCCTGGCTGCTGAGCGACGGCGGCACGCCGCGCATGCCGCACGTCGAGCCGTTCCGCATCGCGTTTGCCCTGGGCGTGCTGGCCGGCCCGCTGGCCCTCCTGCTGCGCCGCGGCCTGCGCGAGGCGGCGTCGTTCACGGAGGCACGCGGGTCGGGCCCGGCACCGCACGATCCCCATGCGCGTCTCGGCACGCCCGCCGGCATCGCGACGGCCGCCGGCATGGTGGCGATCGGTACCGCGCAGACCTACCTGATCGTCTACCTGCCCACCTACGCCGTGACCGTGCTGCACATGCGCACCGGCTCGGCGCTGTTGTCGGTGCTGCTGCTCTACCCGGTGATCCTGTTGTTCACGCCGCTGCGGCTGCGCATCGCGCGCGCGTTCGACCGTACCCGCCGCATCGCGCCGATGCAGCTGTCGTGCCTTGCGATGCTGCTGGCCGGTTATCCCGCCTTCGCGCTGCTGGCGCACTGGCCGAACCAGTTCACCCTGTTCCTGCTGCCGCTGGGCATGACGGTGATCGCGTTGCCCTACAATGCGCCGCTGACCGGCTTCCTGGGGCTGGTGTTCCCGGTACGCCGGCGCGGGATCGGGCTGTCGGTCGGGTATGCGCTCGGCATCACCCTGTTCGGCGGCTTCGCGCCCTCCATCAACGTTTGGCTCAACGCCCGCACCGGCGACCCGCGCAGCCCGGGGTTGTACCTCGCCGCCACCGCCCTGATCTCGATGGCGGCGTTGCTGGCGGCCCGTCGTCGGATCGGCGGGCCGGACGCGGCGGGCACCATCCCGGGTGAGCCGCACGGGGTTTGAGCCGCGTCGCCGCGAGTGGACGCACCGCGGGATCGCCTGTATCCACACGGTCAGGGATTGCAACAACATCGGCACGATCCGGTGGTCCAGGCGAAGACATGAACATGGCGCGGGACGATACCCGCACCGGGAAGGGCCCCACGTGGATGCATCGGTGATCGCGCCCCGCCATCGGGCCCGCGTGCCGTCCGGAGTTGCCGTCCGGCCGGGTCGCGCGCCGTGACCGGGGCATCGGACGGCGTCGTCGACGTCACGCGGCTGATCGATGATGGGCCGGTCACCGCCCTGCTGGTGCGGGTCGCGGTCCTGTGCGGGATGATCCTGTTCCTGGTCGGGCTCGACACCGCCTCGATCAACGTCGCCGCACCCTTGATCGCGGAGAAGCTGTCCCTGTCGAAGGCCCACCTGGGTCCGATCTTCTCGGCCGCCCTGCTGGGTTCGCTGGGCGGCGCGCTGAGCTTCGGGGCCCTCGCCGACCGCCTCGGCCGCAAGCGCATGCTGATCGTGGCGACCCTCATCTTCGGCGTGTTCACCTTTGCCACCGCGCGGGCGGACTCGTTCCCGGCGCTGCTGCTGATCCGCTTCCTGGCCGGCATCGGGCTGGGCGGGGCCACGCCCTGCCTCATCACGCTGGCCTCCGAATACGCGCCCGCCGCCCGCCGCGCCACGGTCACCAGCCTGATCTGGACCGCGTTCCCGCTGGGCGTCATCTCGGGCTCGTTCCTGAACGCGTTCCTGCTGGGGCGCTTCGGCTGGCAGTCGATCTTTCTGCTGGGCGGGCTGTTCCCGCTCCTGGTCCTGCTGGCGCTGCTGATCTGGCTGCCCGAATCGGTGCGCTTCCTGCTGACCCACGACCGCGACGCGGCGCAGGTCCGGCGCATCGTGTCGCGCATCGCGCCGGGCGTGCCGGCGGACGCGCGGATCGTCGCCGTCGAGGAGCGGGTGCAGGGCGCCCCGATCGGCAACCTGTTCCGGCGGGGACGGGCGCTGCAGACGGTGGTGCTCTGGGTGTCCTGCTTCAGCGTGTTCGGCACCGGCCTCGGCGTGTTCTTCTGGACGCCCACGCTGATGCACGACCATGGCACCTCGCTGGCGCGCGCCTCCGCCACCCTGGGCCTGTCCGGCATCGGCGCGCTGATCTGCTCCGCCGTGGCCGGGCGCCTGATCAACCGCTTCGGGGCCACCGCGGTGCTGGTGCCGGCCTTTGTCCTGGGCGCGTTGACCACGGCGGCGCTGGGCTACGCCGCCGATGCGCCGGCCCTGATGACGGCCGACCTGATCGTGAACGCTGCCCTGGTCGGCGGCCTCGCCTCCTCCGGCGTGCTGGCCACGGCGAGCGGGCTGTATCCCACCGTCATGCGCTCCACCGGCCTCGGCTGGGCCACCAGCATGGGACGGCTAGGCGAGCTGCTGAGCCCGCTGCTGACCGGGGGGCTGATCGCGGTCGGCTGGACCCTGAGCCAAGTGTTCCTTCTGACGGCCCTGGCGCCGCTGGTCGCCGCGACCTGCATCCTCCTGCTCAGTTGGCGGACGGCGCCCTCGTCGGTGCTGGGGAAGACGACCGCATGACGCCGGGCGCCTCGCCGCACTCCGCCCCGCCGCACTTCGCCCGGTGGCGCTTCATCGCGGCGCGGGATCTGTCATAAGGCGGGCATAAGGCGGGCACGAGGCGGTCCGACCCGCCGTCCAGGAGAGCCCCGATGGTCCCACGCTACACCCGCCCGGCGATGGCGGCGATCTGGGCGCCCGCCAACCGCTACCGGATCTGGTTCGAGATCGAGGCGCTGGCGGTGGAGGCGATGGCGGAGCTGGGCGACGTCCCCGCCGAGGCCGCTGCGGCGATCCGTGCTCGCGGCGACGCGGCGATGGCGGCCTTCTCGGACGACGACCTCGCCCGCATCGATGCCATCGAGGCGGAAACGCGGCACGACGTGATCGCCTTCCTGACCTGGCTCGCCGAGAAGGTGGGTCCCGACAGTCGTCACGTGCACCTGGGTATGACCTCGTCCGACGTGCTCGACACCTGCCTCGCGGTGCAGCTGGTGGAGGCCACCGACCTGCTGCTGGCCGACCTGGACGCGGTGCTGGCCGCACTCCGGCGGCGGGCCTTCGAGCACAAGCACACGCTGACGGTCGGCCGCAGCCACGGCATCCACGCCGAGCCGACCTCGTTCGGGCTCAAGCTTGCCGGCCATCACGCCGAGTTCAGCCGCAACCGCGACCGCCTCGTCGCCGCCCGCGCCGAGATCGCCACCTGCGCCATCTCCGGCGCGGTCGGCACCTTCGCCCACGTCGATCCCCGCGTGGAGGAGCACGTCGCCCGACGCCTCGGCCTCCTTCCCGAGCCGGTCTCGACCCAGGTGATCCCGCGCGACCGGCACGCGGCCTATTTCTGCACCCTGGCGGTGATCGCCAGCGGCATCGAGCGGCTGGCCGTCGAGGTGCGCCACCTGCAGCGCTCGGAGGTGCGGGAAGCGGAGGAGTTCTTCCATCCCGGGCAGAAGGGCAGCTCGGCGATGCCGCACAAGCGCAACCCGGTGCTGTCGGAGAACCTGACCGGGCTGGCCCGGCTGGTGCGGGCGCATGCGGTGCCGGCGCTCGAGAACGTGGCGCTGTGGCACGAGCGCGACATCAGCCATTCGGCGGTGGAGCGGAACATCGCGCCCGACGCCACGATCGGGCTCGACTTCGCGTTGGGGCGCCTGGCCGGCATGGTGGAGGCGCTGGTGGTGTATCCGGACCGGATGCTGGCCAACCTCGAGGGGCTCGGCGGCGTCGTGCATTCGGGCGAGGTGCTGCTGGAGCTGACCCGGGCCGGCCTGTCGCGCGAGGACGCGTATGCGGTCGTGCAGCGCAACGCGATGGACACCTGGACAGCGCTGGGCACGGCGGATGCGCGCGGCTTCCGGGAGCGCCTCGACGCCGATCCGGCGGTCGTCGGGCGCGTGGCCCCGGCGCTGCTCGACCGCGCCACCGATCCGCGACGCCATCTGCAGGCGCTGGACAACAGCTTCCGGCGGGTGTTCGGCGAGCCCGGCCCGGCCGCGCCATCCGCCGCCGAAGCGGAACGCGCTCATTCTTGACACGCGTCCGAGGCATGCCGCATTGCGGCATATCATCCGGGCCGGTCCCGGCTTAAACAATGGGCCGTGGCAGCCCAGGGGCTGCGGGAATCCAGCATATCGTGTGCACCGTCATCATCTCCACCACCCCCGGCGAACCCTGGCCATTGCTGCTGGCCGCCAACCGCGACGAGCGGCTGGACCGCGTGTGGGAGCCGCCGGGCCGGCACTGGCCGACGCATCCGCACGTGATGGGACCGCGCGACGTGCCGGGCGGCGGCTCGTGGCTCGCCGTGAGCGACGGCGGCGTGGTGGCCGCCGTCCTGCACCGGGTCGGCAGCCTGGGGCCGGCGCC
>CAXUBN010000135.1:0-6585 GCA_964249255.1 uncultured Acetobacteraceae bacterium
GTTCTTGGACTGGTGGCGGGCACGGGCTTCATCGTCCCGTCCCTCGCCTACCGGGCCCTGCCGGCCGGCCGGCCGCGCACGGCCGCCCTGGTGTCGGGGGCAGTCGTCGCGATCCTGCTGGTGCGCCTGGCCGGTCGCCGGCTTCGTCCGGTGCTGGACGCGGCCGACGGCCGACGGCGCATCCCGCTGCTGTGCCTCTACTGCCTGGTCGCGATGGGCCTCGTGGTCGTGGCGCTGCTGCGCTGACGCGACGGCGCCCGCGTCCTAGCCCTTGGCGCGGTAGGCGTCGGGGATGACGAAGACCTCGTCGGCCCGGCCGTAGCCGCCGTCCGGCACCTCCTCGATCAGCACCATGGTGTGGGGGCGGGCGTCGGGGCCGAGATACTCGCCCAGCATGGCCGTGGTGCGGTGGATGAGGTCCTCCTTCTGGCTCTTGGTCAGCGCCGCCTGGGGAAGCTTGAAGTTCGCGAATGGCATCTCGTGTTCCTTGTCGATGACGGCGCCCTGATCGGCCCGTTCGTTGTGGTCGTGTTGCCCGGCGATCGGCCGATCCGGACTAGGGTCCCGGATGCCGCAGCGCGCCGAACCCGATCCGGTCCAGGAACTGCTCGCGCACGCGGTCGATGACCGCGTAGGACACCGATGCGCCGTCGTCGGCCGGATCGACCACGATCCGGAACGGGCGCCGGCCACGCGGCGCACCCGCGATCGCCACCACGGCGCCCGCCACCGTCTGCGGGTCGGCGTCGGCCGGGGTGGTGGCGGCGAGCGCCTCCTTCACGCGGTCGGCGAAACGATCCGGCCAGCCATCCGCGTACTCGCTCGCGCGGTCCTCGTCCGCCGGGGCGCCCGCGTTGCTGAAATGGTTGGTGCCGGTGGTGAAGGCGCCCGGCACCACGATCGCGCTCTCGATGCCGAACGGCGTGAGCTCGCGCGCATAGGCGACCGCCAGCGCGTCCATGCCCGCCTTGGCGGCGAAGTACGGGCCCAGCAGCGGCGGCACGCCCCCGGCCACGCTGCTGGAGCCGATCCACACCAGCAGCCCCTGCCTGGCCCGCCGCATGTGCGGCAGCGCCGCGCGGTTCACCCGCTGGCAGCCCAGCACGTTGATGTCGTAGAGCTGCGCCAGCTGGTCGGGCGTGAACGCCTCGCTCGGCCCGTAGACCATGTGCCCGGCGTTGTGCACCAGCACGTCCAGGCGTCCGTGCTCGGCGACGATCCGGTCCACCGCCGCGTCAGCCGACGTGTCCGACTGCACGTCGAGCTCGATCGCGCGCAGGTCGACCCCCTTGTCGCGGCCGTGGGCGGCGATGTCGTCCACCACGTGCGCGTTGCGGCCGGACAGGCCGCGCATGGAGGCGTAGACGGTGTTTCCGGCGCCGGCGAGCGCGTCCGCGATCGTGCGGCCGAAGCCGCTCGAGGCGCCGGTGACGAGTGCGACCTGGCTCATGACCCGTTCCCCTTCAAACGACGCCGCCGTTGGCACGCAGCACCTGGCCGCTGACCCAGCCGCCCTCCGGGCCGACCAGGAACGACACCACCCGGGCGATGTCCTCCGGCTCGGCCAGCCGGCCCAGCGGGATCGTCCTGGTGATCGCCGCCACCTGCTCGTCCGACTTGTCGTCGAGGAACAGGGCGGTCGCGACCGGGCCCGGCGCCACCGCGTTCACCGTGATGCCGCGCGGGCCCAGCTCCTTGGCCAGGATGTGCGTCATCGCCTCCACCCCGCCCTTGGTGGCGGCGTAGGCGGCGTAGGTCGGCTGATACAGCCCGATCACGCTGGACGAGAAGCTGACGATCCGCCCGCCGTCGCGCATCCGGCGCGCCGCCTCGCGCATGCCGTTGAAGGTGCCCTTGAGGTTGACGGCGACGTGGCGGTCGAACAGCGCGTCGTCGGTCTCGGCGAGGGGCTTCAGCGTCATGATGCCGCCGTTGTTGACCAGCACGTCGACGCCCCCGAACGCCGTCGTCGCACGGTCGAACAGCGTGCCGACCGCGGCCGGGTCGCTGATGTCGGCCTCCACCGCGATCGCGTGGCCGCCGGCGGCCTCGATCCGGGAGACGACCGCCTCGGCCGCGTCCCGGCCGCTGCTGTAGTTGATCACGACGGCCAGGCCGTCGCGCGCGAGCCGTTCGGCCACCGCGGCGCCGATGCCCTTGGAGGATCCGGTGATGATGGCGCAACGCCGCGCTTCGGCCATGGGATGTTCTTCCAGACGGTGATGATGCAATGACGGCCGGACGCCGATCCCGTTTGGCGACGGTTGGCGGTCTTCACTGTCTGGGAAACTGGAACCGGTCTTGGAACGAATCGATGCGATGCGGGCGTTCGTCCGGGTGGTCGAGCGGCGCAGCTTCGCGCAGGCCGCCGCCGACCTCGGCCTGCCGCGCTCGCGGACGTCGGAGGCGGTGCAGCAGCTCGAGCGCCACCTGGGCGTGCGCCTGCTGCTGCGCACCACGCGCCTGGTGACGCCGACGCCGGAGGGCGAGGAGTATCACCGGCGCTGCCTGGCGATCCTGTCGGCCCTGGACGACGCCGATGCCGTCGCCGCCGGGGCGGTGCCGGCCGGGGCGCTGCGGATCGACGTGCACAGCCGGTTCGCGCAGCGCTTCCTGCTGCCGGGCCTGCCCGCCTTCCTCGACCGCCATCCCGGGATCCAGCTGCACATCGGCGAGGGCGACCGGCTCACCGACCTGATCGCCGAGGGGATCGACTGCGCGGTCCGGATCGGCAAGCCGGCCGACAGCGCGCTGGTCGGCCGCCGGCTCGGCGAGCTGCCGGAGGGCACCTTCGCCAGCCCCGCCTACCTGGCGCGGCACGGCGTGCCGGCGACACCGGACGACCTCGGCGGCCATACCATGATCGGGTTCGTTTCGACCGCGACCCGGATGGTGATGCCGCTCGAGTTCCAGGTGGACGGCGGCGTGCGCGTGGTCCCGCTGCCGGTCTCCGTCACCGTCACCGCGACGGAAACCAACGCCGCCCTGGCGCGGCTCGGGAGAGGGCTGGTGCAGGTGCCGCGCTACCGGGTGGCGCGGGACCTGGCGGAAGGGGCGCTGGTCGAGGTGCTGGCGGACCATCCGCCGCCGGCGAGCCCGGTCTACCTGCTCTATCCCAAGGGCCGTGAGCTGTCGCCGCGCGTGCGGACGTTCCTGGACTGGGCGGCGGCCGAGATCGCGGCCGGGCTGGCGGGATCCTAGCGGATCGGGCCGGTGCCCGCATCGTCACGATCACACCGCGGTCATGCGGTCGGGACGCGATCGGCGTTCCGTGCGATGGCGAGCACCACCGCGAGGCCGAGGCTTGCGGCCAGGCCGCCGACGAGGAACACGACGGCGTATCCGAACCGGTCGGCCAGCACGCCCGTCGCCGGGCCGGTGATGCCGAAGGCCAGGTCCTGGAACGCGGCCAGGCCGCCGGTGGCGGTGCCGCGCAGGTGCGGCGGGATACGCCGGACCACCTCCATGCCCATCGCCGGGAACATCAGGGAGCAGCCGAGGCCGGTCAGGAACGCGCCCGCGAAGGCCATGGCGGGGCTGGACGCCGTCCAGAGCAGGCACTGCCCGATCGCCTCGACGGCGGTCGAGGCGATCGCCACGCGGATGCCGCCGACCCGGTCGGGCAGGTGCCCGAACAGGATGCGCGCCAGCACGAACGCGCCGCCGAAGGCGGTGAGGCCGAGCCCGACATGGGGCCAGCCCCGCTGCAGGAAGAGGAGCGGCATGAAGGCGCCGATCGCGGCCGACCCGATGCCCGCGAGGCAGAGTGCGAGGCCCGGTCCGCGGATCCGGCCGACGATCCGCCAGAACGGCGTGCGCTCCCCGACCCGGACCGCGACGGCGGCGACCGGGAGCACCATCGCCAGCCCGATCAGCGGCACGAGCGCGCAGGCACCCATCACGCCCACGAAACCCGCCCGATCGTACAGGGCGACCCCGATCGGGCTGCCGACGGCGAACGCGCCATAGGCGCCCATGCCGATCAGGGCGAACACGCGGCCGGTGCGGCGGGGCATGATGCCGCAACACCATGCCACCACCCCGACCAGGGTGAAGCTTTCGCCGACGCCGAGCAGGAGCCGGCCGAGGATGAGCGCGCCGTAGGACGCGGGCGTCGGCAGGCCCGGCCAGCCCGAGGCGGCGCAGACGAGTCCGGCGACCGCGTAGACCCGGAGGCCCCGGACCATGCAGCGCCTGCTGCCTTGGTGATCGGCCATGCGGCCGGCCATCCCGCGCGTCAGGATGGTGGACGCGAAGGCGATGCCCACCGCGAGCCCCGCGAACGCGTTCCCGAGGCCCAGCCGTCGGGTGACGTAGACGGAGGTCACCGGCAGCGACATCCCGATGCAGAGGTAGGACAGGAACAGCGCCAGCGTGAGCCACGAGACGCGGTGGAGGTCGCGGTCCGCGCGGAACGGGACGATGGTGACGGAGGCGGACATCGGCCGCCCGGTCAGGCGGCGTTCACGGCGGCGAACACGGCCCGGTAGCGGCCATCGCGCTCCGCCGATCGCTCGCCGCGGGCGCGCTCGACCAGGACCTCGCCCTCGGGATGATCGCGCGCGTCCAGCAGGCGCATGACCTCGGCGACATACGCATCCACCGGCATGCCGCGCGGATCCGACGCCTGATGCGCTCCGGTCAGCTCCGTGCGCACGTAGGGCGGGGCCAGCTCGAGCACCTCGACCGGCAGGTCGCGAAGCTGATGGCGCAGCGACTGCAGCCAGGAGTGCAGGAAGGCCTTGGTGGCGCAGTAGGTCGGGAAGCGGGCCTTCGGCACGAAGGCGAGGTTCGAGGTCGTGACCATGATCGCCGCGTCCGGCCGCCGCCTCAGGACGGGCAGCAAGGCTCCCGTGACGCGCAGCGTGCCGAGGATGTTGGTTTCCACCATCGCCTCCGCGGCGGACATGTCCCAGGCGTCGACGAGGTCTTCCGTGCCCGAGATGCCGGCGTTGGCCACCAGAGCGTTCAGCTCGGGGAAACGCGCACGGACGTCGCCCACGAGATGCCGCAGCGAGGCCGGATCGCCGAGGTCGAGCCGCAGGCCCGCCATGCCGGGACGGCCTGCGGTGATCTCGTCGAGCTGGGCCTGCCGGCGCCCGGCGACGATCACGCGGTTGCCGCGATCGTGCAGGGCCTCCGCCAGCGCGCGACCGATGCCGCTGGTGCCGCCGGTGACGAGGATCGTGTTGCCGGTCATCTTCATGGCTGGTGTTCCGCCGCGTTGGATCGAGCGGTTTACCTAGCGGGCGTCCGTCGCGATGTTGCGCCAAATGACATCGATCACACGCCAACCGGCCGAGCGGCCGCCGTTCCGAACCCTGCACGGACGCAAGGCGCGCGGCACGGCCGTCGGCCTGCATGCCCACGACGAGGCGCAGCTGATCTTCGCCGTGTCCGGCACCATGCAGGTCTCCACGACCTCGGGCCGTTGGCTGGTCCCGCCGCAGCTCGCGGTCTGGGTGCCGTCCGGGACCGCCCATCGGACCGAGATGCTGTCCGACACCGAACACTGGATGATCTACTGGCAGGCCGGGGCATCGCGGGCGTGGGCGCCGCCCGGAGCGCTCGATCGCGCCTTCGCCCTGCGGGTGACCCCGCTGCTGCGGGCGCTGATCCTCGCGGCCTTCGAGCCGGACGCGGCACCCGACAAGGCCGAGCTCGTGGTCAGGCTGATCCTCCACGAGCTCACCGAGACGCCCGATGCGCCGACCTTCCTGCCGTTGCCGGCGAGCGCGATCGGGCGGCGGGTCGCCGACCTGGCGCTGGCCGATCCGCGGTGCGGGCTCGACGTCGGCGACCTCGCGTCGCGCGCCGCGACGTCGGTCCGGACCATCAGCCGCCTGTTTCCCCTCGAGACCGGGCTGACCTACAGGACCTGGCGGCAACGGGCGCGGATCGTCCTGGCGATCGAACGCCTGTCCGCGGGAAGCGCGATCTCGCAGGTGGCCGCGCAGGCCGGATTCGCCAGCACGGCCGCCTTCTGCTTCGCGTTCCGACAGGTCACCCGCACCACCCCCGCCGGCTTCCTCCATCCGGCGACGCTTCCCCGAGGCGGGCCACGGGATCAGGCCCCGGCCCGCATCGCCCGCCGGGCATCCTCCAGGTCCGCGGTGTAGTCGTCCGCCACCAGCGAGAACGCCTGCACCGAGTGCGAGAACATCATGTCGTGGTCGTTCCAGGTGCCGTGCTTGGCCAGCCCGAACACCAGCAGGCGGCCGACCCGCGCCGCCAGCGACCGCTCGGACAGCAGCAGCGCCTGCGTGCGCACCCGCTCCTGGTCCGCCATGGAGGCGAACTCCGCCTGCAGCTGCTCGCGCATCGCGGTCACCGCGGGATACAGCCCGTTCAGGAACAGCTGGTGGGTTTCCGGGTAGTAGCGTGCGGCCCAGCCGGTGAGGGCGCGGGCGCCGATCTCGGCCGGCTCGCGCAGCATCAGGATCTCCGGCGGGGGCTCGTAGTCGATCTCGTCCGGGGCCGGTTCCGCGTCCTGCGGGGATGACGGTGGCTCGGGCGGTCGCTCGCCCCCTGCCCCCGCGCCCGCCTCTGCCGCTGCCGCTGCCTCGGCTTCAGGCTCGCCTGACC
>CAXUBN010000136.1:0-6582 GCA_964249255.1 uncultured Acetobacteraceae bacterium
GTCTCGTCCTGCGCCAGGTTGGTGCCGCCGGCGACCGCGGCGTAGATCCCCTGCACCGGCTGCGCCAGCGCCGGCATCGCTGCGCCGACAGCGGCGCCGCCGAGCGCCGCACCCGTGCCGGCCAACAGCCAGAACCGTCTCGTTGTAGTCACGCCGCGTCCACTCCCCTCAACCGTACCCGCCCCGGCGATCTGCACCGCCTGGCCGGGCACGACCTGCGGCGCCCGATCGGCCGCCTGGCCTTTCCCCGCACGTAGCCGGTTTTCCGCCTGGGAAGAAGCGCCGGCGGCGGTGCCGGACGCGGGTAGCCTCGTCACGTGGCGCAGCCGCCACCAAGCGATGGCGCTCCTCGACATCCCTTGTGACTTTTCGGCAACTGGCTGCAACGACCACTGGAAATGGTTCCATGCGGCCATTGCATGGGTGGCGTGTCTTGAACTTTAAGTGTCCGCCATGGCCACCGGCGGTTAGCCGCGGCTGCCGATACCGCCCTGCCCGAAAGGCCTGTGATTTTGCATCTCGTCCTTGATGGACTGCCATGTTTGCCAGAAGGCGATCGCTGCCGCCGTGGCCGGCGCGCAGTCCGGATCAGCGTTGCCTCGCGATCTTTTTATCATGTGTCCACCCGCACCGGTGGGACGGACAGGAGTGCCGAAGGATGACCCGCTTCCCCTCCCTCTCGCGTCGGACCGGGTTGTCCGCCTCGATCGCCGCCCTGGCCCTCGCGCCGATCTTGGGCGTGGCGCCTGCCCTGGCACAGGTGGCGTCAGCCGCCGCGACGGTCGCTCCGGCCCCTGCCGCCGCATCGACCGATGCCGCCTCCGCCCTGATCGCATCGTCCGCGTTCGCGCCGATCGCTCCTGCTTCCCAGGGGAGCTTCGGCACGCTGAACGCACCGCTCAGCAGCGATCCGCAACTTGCGCAGGTCACCAGCACCCCGTTCTCGGCAACGACGAGCTCGACCCTGCCCGACCACGGTCAGTCCGCACCTGAGTCGGTGGAGGTGACCGGCACACGCCTCCGCACCAGCAACACGACCAGCGTGGCGCCGATCGCCGTCATCACGGCGGCGCAGATCACCCAGTCCAGCGCTCAGACCATCGAGGACGTACTGCGCAAGGTTCCCTCGATCGGTACCCAGGGAATATCCGCAAGCAACAATAACGGGGGCAACGGTGCTTCCTGCATCGATATCCGCAACCTTGGCATCAACCGCACCCTGGTGCTGGTCGATGGGCGTCGCTTCGTGCACACGCCGGACGGTGGAGGCGGCGACTGCGTCGATCTTGATACCATCCCGATCGCCATGGTGGACCGCATCGAGATCCTGAAGGACGGTGCCTCGACCATCTATGGCGCGGATGCGATCGCCGGCGTCATCAACGTCATCCTGAAGAAGAACTTCGTAGGCTCGCAGATCAACGTCGGTGGCGACGTCAGCGCATCGGGAGACAACAAGGAAGGTGACATCCAGGGCACAACCGGCTTTGACTTCGCTCAGGGCCGTGGCAACTTGGCCCTGAGCGGTCGATACATAGATCGCGGCCCGATCGAGCAGAAGGATCGAGACTGGGCAACCCCCGTGGTCTCAGCCGATAACGGCCCTGGTGAACCCTATTCGGTCGGTTCAGGCTTTCCGGTCGCTGGGCGCATCTTCGGCGTGCCGGATGGCAACTCGAGCGACACGGTCATCAACAACCAGCTGGTTCCGTTCAAGAACAGCTACCTCGGGGCTGGCGTGAATCCGAACATAAACGGTCGATACGACTTCGGCGCAACCCAACAGCTTGCCGACCGTGAGACCCAGGGCAACCTCGCCGCTATCACGCACTTCGACGTCAACAGTCACCTCACGCTCTACGGCGAGGCGTACTACACCCACAAGGACACGCAGGAGCAGCTCTCCGGCCAGCCTATCACCGGCAACCCGAACACCGGGCAAAGCTTCGACATTCCTGCCGGTAACCCGTTCGCCGAGTCCTACGGGATCAACAACCTGGTACAGGAAGATCGCCGGATCACCGACCTTGATCCTCGGATCTATCAGACCCATTCCGACACTTGGCAGGTTACCGGTGGCGCCCGCGGCAACATCATCGGCAACTACAACTACGATCTGTATTACACGTACGGCAGGGCGGTGACCAACATCGACACCAGCGGACAGGTTAACTTCACCAACCTGGAGCAGACGGTCGGCTTCCAGAGCCTGAACGACGGCGTCATCGACGATGGGATCTACAACCCCGGCGTTTGCCGGGCTCCCTGCGCGCTCGGTAATCCGTTTGGGGCAAACAACGAGAGCAAGGCCGCTGCCAACTACTTCCTGTTCACCTCGAACGAGCGCGCGACCTACCAGTTCCGCGATATCGGCGGCACCGTTACCAACAACAAGATCGTGCAGCTACCCTACGGCCCGCTCGGCGTCGCCATCGGTTTCGAGCATCGTGGCGAGCAGGGTTCCGATCGCCCTGATCCCATCATCGAGACCGGCCAATCGACGGCCGCTATCAGCGCACCCACCGGCGGCGGCTTCAACGTGACCGAGGCTTTCGGCGAGCTGCAGATCCCGATCCTGAAGAACCTGATCGGGGCGAAGGACCTGTCGGGCGACATCTCCGGCCGCTGGTCCGACTACAACACCTTCGGCTCGGTCTATAACTACAAGCTCAGCCTGAACTGGTCGCCGACCCGTGACATCCGCTTCCGCGCCAACGTCGCCAGCGGCACGCGGCAGCCAGCGATCTCGGAAGCGTTCGGTGGTCAGAGCCTGGCATTTAATACCGCCAACGATCCCTGCGCGCAGGTGACAAGCTACGGCGCACTCGCTGGCATCGTCGCTGCAAACTGCAACCGCCAGCATCTACCTGCCGGCTTCACGCAGGTCAGCTCTCAGATCGCGACCCTGGTGGGTGGCAACCCGGCCTTGCAGCCGGAGACGTCGCACACCTACACCATCGGCACCGTCCTCACGCCGCGCTGGATCCCTGCGCTCTCGGTCACGCTCGACTACTACCATACCAAGATCGCCAACCAGATCGGGTCGCTCGACACCCAGTTCATCGTCGACAGCTGCTACACCAGTGCCAACCTCAGCAGTTCATTCTGCAACGCCATCAACGGGCGTACCGCGACCGGACAGATCAACCAGGTGTCGGCACTTGAGAGCAACCTTGGCGAGGTCCACACCAACGGCATCGACCTGGAGGCCAACTACCTGATCAAGCTTGGCGGCGGCAACAACATCGAGCTCAGCACCGATTTCAACGATACCATCGGCTACACCGAGCAACTCCTGCCTGGCGGACCGTTCGTCAACCTGAAGGGTCGCCTCTCGACGATCAGCACGAACAACCTGGCGCTGTCCGGATATCCTGTCATCCGCGACAACTCCACCATCACCTACTCGAAGAACAAGTTCAGCTTCAGCTGGACGCTGCGCTACATCGACGGCTTGCTCTATAACAACGGGGGCGACGCGGATCCGGCCGTCAACCGCTTCACCCGGACCAACGAGGTGTTCTATCACGACATCGAGGCCACCTATAACTGGCGCAAGATCCAGTTCGTGGCCGGCATCGACAACGTCTTCGACCGTACGCCGCCCTTCGTGGTCGGCACCGGCACCAACACCGAGCCAGCGGTCTATGACGTGATCGGGCGCCTGTTCTACGCGAAGCTGCAGTTCAAGTTCTGAACGGCGAACTTGCGACCGCATCCCGGATGGGGATGCGGTCGCTCCACATCAGGATCTCAGTTCACGAAGCAGCGGTTCCAGCTGCTCGGCGAATGGTCGCCATCGCCCGACGCCGCGCGCGTTGATCGGTTCGCGGACCTGGTTGCGGCTGGCCGTCCGCACCACATTCGGTCGTTCGAAGAAGCGATCGCAGGCCGGATCCCAGCGTAGACCAAGAAACGCGAGTACACGTCGCAGGGTCGCGTCGAAGCCGGTGATCCAATCGTTGTGATCCAGTTCCAGCATCGGGATCGGCAGCGCAGTGCGCCAGTGCGCCAGCAGCCTCCGGTGCTGGGCCATGTACCAGCCGAGGTCGGCGAGGTCGTGCGCATAGGGATGATGGCCCAGGAAGCGCTGCCGGAAGATAGAGATGCCGACGTCGCGCAGGTCACGCGTACAGCAGATCACGCGCGCACCCGGCAGCAGGCTGGCGACGAAGCCGAGGTGGTGGACGTTGTCCGGCATCTTGTCGAGTACGAGGTGCGCGGTCGGCGCCTCGGCATGCAGGGCGGCAAGGAAGGGCGTCGCAGCATCCGCCAGTCCCGCGGCATCCAGCGCCGCCACCCGGATCGTGGCCTCCGCCGCGTCGGCGGTGCCGGCAAGCGTCCTGAGCGTGTTCCGGATCGCCAGCCGTTCGCCGGCACTGTGCACCATCGGGTGCGCGCTCAGGATCTGCTCGAGAAGGCTGGTGCCGGTACGCGGCAGGCCGACAATGAAGACCGGGGACGGATCAGCATCTTGAGCCCGCGGGCCGTCCGACAGCCGGCGCCGGTCGAAGGCGGTCATTACCGCCCGTTGCATGGCTAAATGAGCGGGACGTGAGAAGGGTTGCGCCCTCCGCAGGATGGCGTGGCCCTCCTGCCAATGCCTGAAGGCCTGATGGTGCCGGCCCGTTGCCTCGTGAAGTTCTGCCAGCCGGAAATGCGCATCCAGCCTGTCTTCCGGTTCGGACCGTGCAGGATCGTCGGCCAACCGTGACACGCGTTTCAGCGACTCCGACGTTGCCGCCGGGTCCCTGGCACGATGTGCCAACAGCGCCCGCTGCCAATGCAGGATGATCTCGGCCCCGCCGGGTGGGCATCTGGTTTCGGCCAGGACGCTTTCCGCCTCGCGACTCCGGTTGAGCGCCATCAGGGCGACCGCGCGCCAGGCTTGACGCCGCGCCATGAGCGCCGGCTCGTCCGGACGGGTGGCGTCCAGCAGCGCCAGCGCCTCGGCCGCCTCGCCCTCCAGCATGAGCCGGCTGGCGAGATGGAGCCGGGCCACGACCGCGTTCGGGTTGCGATGTAGGATGGCACGCAGACGCGCGATCGCCGCCACCGGCTCCCCGCACAGGTGCTCGACCATGGCCAGCCAAGCGCCAGCCACGGGATCATCGGGCGCCAGCGCCAGCGCCGATCCAAACGCATCCCTGGCTTCCAGCGGCCTGTCGAACCTGAGGCAGGCCAGGCCAAACTCGCGCCATGCGCCTGCAAGGGCATCTGGATCTTCGGATGGAATTGCCTGCCGCACCGCCAGTTCGGCAAGCCGCAACGCATGCTGTGCCTCAGGCATCGTCGGGGCCAGGGTCGCCGCGGCAGTGGCGGACTCAACGGCGTCGTTTGAACGACCAAGCCCGAGAAAGGCTCGTGACATGTGGATCAGGGGAGCCGGATCAGCCGGCGCCGCGGTTGTAGCCGCATGCAGTGCTGCGATCGCATCGACGGTGCGGCCAACGGCATGGAGTGCGATCCCGTGCCATAGCGCCGATATCGGATCCTGCGGCGCCAATCGCCGGGCGCGCGCCAGGTAGGGCAGGCCACGCGCCACCTGACCCGCTTGCGTCAGCGCCATGCCGCAAAGTCGCAGCAGAAACGGATCGGGTGGGGTTCGCGCCAGAAGCGATACGAGACGGTGCGCCGCGTCGGGATAGTTCCCGCTCTCGAAGCTCGCCAATGCCAGATCCCGCTCACCGTCCCCTGGCATCCCTTTCATCCTACATTCCCGTGACGCCTGACGTGCAAGGTGCCGGGGATCATAAGGCCTCAGGGGCGCCAGCAACGACACGGACCCTCAAATCGCCCCCCGCCTCACGATCCCGTCGAGTAGGCGCCAGTGGTTCGAGGCTGTCTGGACGATGAACGGCGCCGCGAGCGTTCGATCACCGCCTGATCAGCATCGCCTGCGAGGTCGGCAGCTCCACCACCCGTTCCGGCCGCCCGGCCAGGTACTCGTCGAAGGCCTCGCGCACGCCCGGGAGGTAGGAGTAGTCGTGGCTGACGATGACGCCACCGGGCAGCATCCGCGGATAGAAGAAGCGGAGGCAGGCCAGCGTGCCCTCCTTCAGGTCCACGTCCAGGTGCACCAGCGAGAACCGCTCGTCCTCGCAGCCGGTGTTCTCGCCGGTGAACAGCCCCTTGTGGAACACGAGGTTGGGCTGGTCCGACAGGTAGGCCCGCACCGCCTCCAGTGACGCGGCATAGTGGCCCTCCTCCATGGAGCGGCGCTCGGCGCGGTCCGGCTGCGGCAGCCCCTCGAAGGTATCAAACAGGTGCAGCGCGTCCGGCCGGCCGGCCAGGCTGATCAGCTTGGCCGAGCAGCCCTGGAACACCCCCACCTCGGCCATCACGCCGCCCACCGCCCGCTGGCTGCGCGCCAGCGAATGGATCATGAAGGCCTCGTTGCCGCTGAGCAGGCTTTCGCGCTCGCGGCGGACGCGGCGGATCACCTCCATCGCCGGCTTCTGCTTGTGGCCGCCGAGGATGGCGAGCTCGACGCGGGCGAGCGAGCCCACGGTCAGCCGGCGCACGGCGCGGCTGCGGGCGAAGATCTGGTGCAGGGCCGCCTGGGCGCGGGCGGTGCGGGCA
>CAXUBN010000137.1:0-6582 GCA_964249255.1 uncultured Acetobacteraceae bacterium
GATGCTGGCGATATTGGCGGTGGCGAGCCTGATCGGGGCATTCGCCACCCTGGTGGTCGAGCGGCACCTGGCATCGATCGATCCGGATGTGCTGCCGGAAGCACCGATGCTGGCGGCGCTGGCACGGCTGCCGGTGGCGGCGCTGCTGCTGGATGGGGTGGGCGGCCTTCTGCTGTACGACGGCTCTCACGCCGGGGCCTATGCAGCCCGGGTCGCGGCTGGGCTGGGGGTGCTGGTCGCCGCAGAGATCACCGTGCGGGCGGTGGGGGCAGCGTTCGTGCCGTTCCCGCCGGTGCAGGAGGCGGTGCCGGTGGCACGCAGCGTGCTGGCCGGTGCGCTGGCGCCGCGGCGGCCGCGTCCGGTGGCGATGACGGTGCGCGACTGGTTCGGCATCGACCTGTCGCGTTCCTGGGCGATCGCCTTCGTGCGGGCGGCGATGCCGCCGGTGCTGGCGATGCTGGTGCTGCTCGGTTGGGCCTTGAGCGGCGTGCAGGCGCTGCGCGTCGATCAGCGTGCGGTATACGAGCGGCTCGGCCGGCCGGTGGGGGTGTTCGGGCCGGGGCTGCACCTGTTCCTGCCGTGGCCGCTGGGGCGGCTGCGGCTGGTGGAGCTGGGCGTGCTGCACGACGTGCCGATCACCTTCGACATGGCGGATAACGGCGGTTCCGCCGCTGCGACGCCCGCAGCGCCGCCGGATGCGGAAGCCCGTCCCGGGCCGGCGGCAGACCGGCTGTGGGACGAAACGCATCCCTCGGAGTCGGCCTACCTGGTGGCCAGCGTGTCGCGTGGGCAGCAAAGCTTCCAGAGCGTCAACATCGATCTGCGCGTGGTGTATCGGATCGGTTCGGGCGATGCGGCCGCGCTGGCGGCGGCCTATGCCGCCAGCGATCCCCGAACGCTGGTGCAGGCGCGAACCAGCCGCCTGCTGGCGCACTACTTCGCGGGTCATACGCTGGCCGCGGTGCTCGGCGCCGACCGAGGCAGCCTGTCGCACGACATCGCCGCGAGCCTGCAGGCGGAGCTGGACGGGGTGCCGTCCGGGCTGCAGATCATGGCCGTGGTGGTGGAGGCGATCCACCCACCGCCGGGGGCCGCCACCGCCTATCATGCCGTGCAGACCGCCGACGTCGGCGCACATACCGCGATCGCGGAGGGCAACGGCTATGCCGTCAGTCGGGAAAGCGACGCGCAACGTCAGGCCGGCAGCGACGGCGACGCGGCGACCGCCACGGCGCACGAGGCGGTGGCGGATGCGGTCGCCCATGCCACCGCGTTCGGGGCCGACCGGCAGGCCGATGCGACGGGCCCGGTCCCGTTCCGGCTGGAGCAGCGGCTGGACCGGCTGGTGGCCGGACTGGCCCATCGGCGCCTCCTGATCATCGATCACCGCATCGGTGGTGCCGGAAGCGCACCAGGGGCGGGAGCGCCGATCCTCGACCTGCGGGCCGGGGCCGGGGCCATCGGTCCGGCCGAGCTGGCGGCGCCAGCCGACCAGGACCGGTAGCGGCCGCTCGCACGCGCATCAGCAACCGTCTACCAGGAGTGCCGCGTGTTCGGTCACCATCACCATCACGGACACGACGACCACGGCCACGACCATGGGCACGACCACGATCATGGTCATGAGGAGGGCGGGACCGGCCCCGATCGCACCGTGCTGGTCCTGCGCCGCTACGGCCGCTTCGTTCTTGCCGGGTTGATCGTGGCGGTGGCGTTCGCGGCCGCCTGCCTGGCGGTGGTGGAACCGGGCGAGGCGCTGGTGGTGACGGCGTTCGGTGATCCGGTGCGGGTGCTGACGGCACCCGGGCTGGCGCTGCGTTGGCCGGCGCCGTTCGAGTCCGCGGTGCCGATCGACGTCAGGCTGCGCACCACCTCCACCGGGCTGCACGACGTCGGCACCCGCGACGGGCTGCGCATCCTGGTCCAGGCCTACGTCGAGTGGCGAGTGCCGCGCGACCCTGAGCATCTGGTGCGTTACCTCCGCTCGGTGCGCAACATGCCCGACGAGGCGGCCGAACAGCTGCGCAGCTATGCCGGTTCGTCGCTGGAGGTGGTGGCGGCGCAGTTCGACCTGGCGCAGCTGGTCAACACCGATCCCGCCCGGGTGCGGCTCGACGCGTTCGAGGCGGCGCTGCGGGCGCGGCTGGCACCGCAGGTGCTGGCCACCTACGGCATCGACATCATGCAGGTGGGCGTGGAGCGGCTGACGCTGCCCAGCGACACGCTGGAGGCGACCGTCACCCGCATGACCGCCGAGCGCAACACGGTGGCCGACCGGGTCACCGCGGAAGGTGACCGCGCCGCCTCGAAGATCCGCTCCGACGCCGACCGCGACGCCCGCATCGTGGTGGCGGACGCGCATGCCGAGGCGGCCCGGATCGAGGCCAAGTCGCGGCTGGACGCGGCCACCATCTATGCGCGCGCCTATGCCGCGGCCCCGGAGCTCTACACGCTGCTGCGCTCGCTCGACACGCTGGGCAGCGTGGTGGGCGACAACACCCGGCTGATCCTTCGTACCGACGCCGCGCCGTTTAGCGCCTTCGTCGAGGGGCCGTCGACCTCGGGAGCGGCCTCGGCCGCATCGGCATCCGCCGCCGGCCGAACGCGATGAGCGAGGGTCACGGCGGGAGCGTGGATGCCGCCGCGGGCCCATGGGCACAGGCGATCAGCCTCGCCTTCCGGTTGATCTTCGCGCTCGTGCTGCTGGCGGCGCTGTTCTGGCCGTTCTCCAACATCCGGCAGGTATCGCCGGACAGCCGGGCTGTGGTGCTGCGGTTCGGCCGGGTGGTGCGGGTGCAGGCGGCGGGGCTGCTGCTGGCCTGGCCGAGCCCGTTCGAGCGGGTCGTGTTCCTGCCGGCGCCGGAGCGCCAGCTCGAGTATGCGTTCGATCCGCTGCGGCCGCCGGCCGATGCCGGAGCAACCGCAGGGCAGTGGACCGTGGTGGATGATATCCGCGAGAACGCGGCCTTCTTCATGACCGCTGACGGGATCGTGCACCTGACCGCGACGCTGTTCTACCGCATCACCGATCCGGCCGACTTCATGCTGCAACGTTCGCACGTGCCGGCGGCGCTGCGGGCGCTCGCCACCGCCAGCCTGGTGTCGCTGATCGCGGCGCGCGACACCGACACGCTGGTGGTCACCCGCAGCGACGGCGAGCTCAGCGACGCCGATCGCGGCAGGCGCGAGCGCATCCGCTCGGATTTGGTGGCGGCGATCGATCGGCGGCTGCTGGCGCTGCAGGACGGCGGGGCCGGGATCGGGGTCTCGGTGACGCGGGTCGATCTCGGCATCGCGCTGCCGGGCGACGTCAAGACCGCGTTCGATGGCGTGCTGGTGGCGGGGCAGCAGGCGGATGCCGCTGTCGCGGACGCGCGCGGCAAGGCGGACCGCACGCAGCAGAAGGCGCAGGCGGATGCCAGCAGGATCCTGGCCGATGCCAATGCGGCCGCATCCGAGCGCACCAGCCTCGCCATCGGGCGCACCGCCTCGATCGACACGCTGGCACACGCCACCGGCGGGCTGTCCGGGGACGCGCTTCTGGTCAAGCTCTACAACGACCGCATGCAGGCGATCCTGCACCGCGCCGGCTCGGTCGAGGCGTTCGATCCGCAGACCGGAGCCCGGCTGCTGCTGCCGGGGCGAGCGCCATGAGGGCCGGGCGATGAGCGGGATGGCGATCAAGGCGATGCCGACCGGTGCACCGACCTTGGGTGGCCTGCTCAGCGTCCGCGAGCGGCGCACGCTGGGGGTGCAGCTGACGCTGGCGATGTTCACGGCGGGCCTGCTGCTAATGGCGGCGGCGCTGCGGCTGCTGCTCCCGGAGCGGGCCGAACTGGTGACGTTGGTGGCGGGATCGGCCGCGCTGCTGGTGGCGGTGCCGGCGTTGGCAGCGGCCTGGCACAGCCTGCGCCATCCGGACCTGCACGGGCTGACCGACCAGCTGGTGGCGCTGGCGGTGCTGGCCTCCTGGGCGGAGGGCGACCTGTTCACCGCGGCGCTGCTGCCGCTGGTGATGACCGTGGGCCACGTGCTGGAGGAGCGGTCGCTGATCGGCGGGCAGGAGGCGCTGCGGGCGCTGCGACGGCTGACCCAGTCCAGCACGCGGCGCGTGACGGCGGACGGCACGGTTGAGGAGGTACAGACCACGGCGCTCCGCATCGGCGACGCCATCCAGCTGCGTGCCGGCGACCGCATGCCGGCGGACGGGGTGGTGCGCTCCGGCCAGTCCAGCATCGACAACGCGCCGATCACTGGCGAGTCGGTTCCGGAGGAGGTGGCGCCGGGATCGGGGGTGTTCGAGGGCTCGATCAACCTGTCCGGGCTGCTGCTGGTCGAGGTCACGCGGGTGGGCGACAGCACCACGCTGGGGCGGGTGATCGCCCTGATGCAGCAGGCGGAGCGCGCCAAGCCCCCGGTGACGCGGCTGCTGGAACGCTATGCCGGCTCCTACATGGTGCTGGTCCTGCTGATCGCGGCCGGGGTGTGGTTCGCCACCGGGCTGGTGTCGACGGCCCTCGCGGTGCTGGTGGCGGCCTGCCCCTGCGCGGTGGTGCTGGCGGCGCCGGCCACGTCGGTGGCGGCGCTGGCGGTGGCGGCGCGTCACTGCATCCTGGTCAAGAGCGCAGCCTTCCTCGAGCAGCTGGCGACGGTGAACTCGGTGGTGCTGGACAAGACCGGCACGGTGACGCTGGGCGAGCTGAGGCTATCGGGGGTGATCGTCGAACCCGGCGCCACACGTGACAGGCTGCAGATGCTGGCGGCATCGCTCGGAGGTACCAGCACGCATCCGGTGTCGCGGGTGCTGGCGGCGCTGGTGCCGCCGGATGAGCGCCTGAGGTTGGAGGAGCTGCGCGAGTTGCCGGGCTTCGGCGTCACCGCCAGCCAGCACGGCACCGTGCTGGCGATGGGACGGCCGGAACTGTTCGCCGAGCTCGGAGTCGCGGCACCGACGGCGCCGGAGCATGATGGGCCGATCGCCGGGTTGGCCGAGGACGGCCGCTTCGTTGGCTGGATGCTGCTGGCGGACGAGCCGCGGCCGGAGGCCGAGGCGGCACTGGAGGAGCTGCGCGGGCTGGGGCTGCGCCGGATGCTGCTGCTGACGGGGGACCGGACGCCGGTGGCGCGGCGAATCGCGTCGCTGCTGCGGATCCCGGAGTTCCGAGCGGAGGCGCTGCCGCAGGAGAAGCTCGAGCGCGTGCTGGATGAGACCCGCGCCGGGTTCCGGCCGATGGTGGTGGGCGACGGCATCAACGACAGCCTCGCGTTGAGGGCGGGTGCGGTCGGCGTCGCCATGGGCGGCCATGGCACCGACGCGGCGCTGGCCTCGGCCGACTTGGTGCTGATGACCAGCAACCTGAAGCGCCTTGCCACCTGCGTGCGGCTGAGCCGGCGGTGCCGAACCACTATCCACGTCAACGTGGGGCTGGGGCTGGGCTGGACCGCGGCGATCATCGCCCTCGCGGCTGCGGGCGTGCTGGGTCCGAGCGGCGCGCTGATCGCGGCGATCGCGCACAACGTCGGCACGCTGGCGGTGATGGCCAATGCCGGTCGGCTCCTGAAGTTCCAGGAGTCCTGATGGGCTGAGCTCCCGACCCCCGCCGCGTCAGGCTGACCGCACCTGAGCGATGAAGCCGCTGACCTCGCGGGACAGGGCATCGGCCTGGCGCGACAGGTTGCCGGCGGCCCCCAGCACCTGGCTGGCGGCGGCGCCGGTATCGTTGGCGGCCCGGCTGACGCCGGCGATGTTGCTGGTCACGCTCTGGGTGCTGACGGCGGTCTGCTGCACGTTGCGGGCGATCTCGGCGGTGGCCGCCCCCTGCTGCTCCACCGCGGCCGCGATCGAGGTGGTGATGGCGCCCACCTGCTCGATCAGGCCGCCGATCTCGCGGATCGCGTCCACCGCCCCCCCGGTCGCCTGCTGCACCTGGGCGATCTGGGCTGCGATCTCGTCGGTGGCGCGCGCGGTCTGCTGCGCCAGGCTCTTCACCTCGGACGCCACCACCGCAAAGCCGCGGCCGGCGTCGCCGGCGCGCGCCGCCTCGATGGTGGCGTTCAGCGCCAGCAGGTTGGTCTGGCTGGCAATGGAGGTGATGAGCGAGACCACCTGGCCGATGCGGTCGGCGCTCTCGGACAGGGTGCGCACGGTGTCGTCGGTGCGCCGCACGCTGTCGACCACGGTGCCGGTGAGGGTGGAGGACGAGGCCACCTGCCGGTTGATCTCGGTGATGGACGAGGCGAGCTGCTCGGAGGCGGCCGCCACCGTCTGCACGCCCACGCTGCTTTCCTCCGCCGCGCGCGCCACCGCGACTGCCTGCCGGTCGGTCTGGGCGGCGGTGTCGGTCATGGAGGAGGCCGTGGTCTCCATCTCGCCCGACGCGGTGGTCAGGATGGACACGGTGCCGCCGATCTGCGCCTCGAAGCCCTGCACCAGGCTCTCGATGCGGGCACTGCGCGCCTGGCGGGCCTCGCGCTCGGCCTGCTGCTCGGCCGCCAGCCGGTCGGCCGCGATCATGTTGTCCTTGAACACCTGCACCGCCCCGGCCATGGCGCCCACCTCGTCACGGCGGCCAACATGGGGAA
>CAXUBN010000138.1:0-6570 GCA_964249255.1 uncultured Acetobacteraceae bacterium
ATGCGGTGACGCGCGACCGCGTGTCCGGCGCCGCCCCCGGCTGGGAGGAGACCGCCGACCTGCTGCTGTCGCCCGCCGGCGCCCCCTGGTGCGGCGGCGACTGCGATCCCGCCCTGGCCACCGCCCTGGACGACGCGGTCCGTGCCCTCGCCGCGCGCCACGGCGGCAATCCGGCGGCGTGGCGCTGGGGCGACGTCCATCGTGCCGTGTTCGAGAACGCGTTCCTGCGCGCCATCCCGGTGTTGCGCTGGCTGGGCCACGGCGCCGTCGCGGTCGGCGGCGACGACACCACGCTGCTGCGCGGCGGCAACCCGGTTCCCGGCGACTTCCGCTCGCTGCACGGCGCCGCCTATCGCGGCGTCTACGACCTCGGCGATCCGGACCGCAGCCGCTTCATCGTGACGCCGGGCCAGTCCGGGAACTGGCTCGGCGGTAACACATGGAATTTAATGCGGATCTGGGCCGACGGCTCTACATTGGAGATTGGACCGACTCCCCGCACCGTCGCCGCGACCGTGTCGCTGTTGCCGTGAGGAAGCCCGGCCTGGGAGACCGGACGCGATCCGCATGACCTACACGCCGCCCCGACGACCGCAGTTCTTCTACACCACGGCCCCGCTGCCCTGCCCCTACGTGTCCGGCCGCACCGAGCGCAAGGTGGTCACCGAGATCGCCGGCCCGGACGCCGAGCAGCTGCACGACCGGCTGTCGCGCGCCGGCTTCCGCCGCAGCCATAACATCGCCTATGCGCCGGTTTGCCCGAGCTGCAACGCCTGCGTGCCGATCCGCATCCCGGTGCGGCACTTCGCCCCCGGCCGCACGCTGCGCCGCATCGCCCGCCGCAACGCCGCGGTGGAGGGCTTCGAGGTGCCGGCCCGCGCCACCACCGAGCAGTACGCCCTGTTCAAGCGCTACCAGCAGGCCCGCCACGGCGACGGCGATATGGCCTCCATGAGCTTCTACGACTACCGCGCCATGATCGAGGACACCCCGATCGAGACCGTGCTGGTCGAGTTCCGCGATCCCGAGGACGAGCTGATCGGCGTGTGCCTGACCGACCGGCTCGGCGACGGGCTGTCCGCGGTCTACAGCTTCTTCTCGCCCGCCCTGGCCGGCCGCTCGCTCGGCAGCTACGCGATCCTGTGGCTGATCGAGCGCGCCCGCGCCTTGGGCCTGCCGCACGTCTACCTGGGCTACTGGGTCGCCGACAGCCCGAAGATGGCCTACAAGGCGCGCTTCCGGCCGAGCGAGATCCTCAGCATGGGCGCCTGGCGCGAGCTGAAGCTCGCCTGACGCCGCACTTCGGCACGACAGCCTGGTCCGGCTCCATCCTCACTGCCGCAGCAGCCAGGTTGGGGCTGGCCGGCCGATCTCGGCACGCTGGCCGACGTGGAACTGCAGGTCGGTCATCGAGCGCACCTTGGCGCCGTCCCGCCACAGCAGCCCCTGCGCCGCCGTGAACACCCGGACCGCGACCAGGCCGCCGTCCTTGTAGCGTTGCAGCGTGGCGCCGGCGCCGCGGCTCAGCACCGGCACCTGCTCGAGCGGGAACACCAGCAGCCGCCGGTTCTCGCCCAGCACCGCCACCCGGTCGCCCGCCGCCTCGACGCAGCACAGCGCGCGGTCGCCGTCCTTGAGGTTCAGGACCTGCTTGCCGGTCCGCTTCTCCGACAGCAGGTCCTCCGTCCGGGTCACCAGCCCGCGGCCACCCGCCGTGGCCAGCAGGAAGCGGGCGCCGTCGCGCAGCACGAACAGCGCTAGCACCGCGTTCTCCTGGCCCAGCTCGACCATCAGCCGGATCGGCTGCCCGTCGCCGCGTCCGCGCGGCAGCTCGCCGGCGCGGAGCGTGAAGATGCGGCCGTCGCTGGCGAGCAGGCACAGCCGGTCGGTGGTGGCGCATTCTAGCACGCCCAGCCCCGGCATCAGGCCGTCGCCCTCTTTGAACTTCTGGCCCGACAGGTCGAGCCCGTGCCCGCGCAGGGCCCGGATCCAGCCCTTCTGCGACAGCACCACCGTGATCGGCTCGCGATCGATCGCCGCGATCGACGAGATGTCGACCGGCGCGGGCGGCTCGGCCAGCAGGCTGCGCCGCTCGCCCAGCGGCCCTGCCCCGAACTGCCTGCGCAGCCGCTCCAGCTCCTGCCCGATCCGCTTCCAGCGCAGCGGCTCGCTGTCCAGCAGCCGGCGGAGCGTGTCGCGCTCGGCCGAGAGCTGGTCGTGCTCGGTGCGGATGGCGATCTCCTCGAGCCGCCGCAGGCTGCGCAGCCGCATGTTCAGCACCGCGTCCGCCTGCACCTCGCCCAGCCCGAACGCCGCCATCAGCGCCGCCTTCGGCTCGTCCTCCTCGCGGATGATGCGGATCACCTCGTCCAGGTTGAGGTAGACGGCCAGGAACCCGTCCAGGATCTCCAGCCGCCGGTGCACCGCCGCCAGCCGGTGCGCGGTCCGCCGTTGCAGCACCTCGTGCCGATGGTCGAGCCATTGCCGCAGCACCTCGCGCAGGCCCATCACCCGCGGCACCCGGTCCGAGGCCAGCACGTTCATGTTGAGACCGAATCGGATCTCGAGCTGGGTGGCGCGGAACAGCGTTTCCATCAGCACCTCCGGCTCGACGCCGCGGTTCCTGGGCTCCAGCACCAGCCTGATGTCGGTCGAGCTTTCGTCCCGCACGTCGGCCAGCAGCGGCAGCTTCTTCAGCTCCATCAGCTCGGCGATCTGCTCGATCAGCCGCGACTTCTGCACCTGGTAGGGGATCTGGGTGACCACGATCACCCAGGTGCCGAGGCGGGCCTCCTCCCGCTCCCAGCGCGCGCGCACCCGGAAGGCGCCGCGGCCGGTTTCGTAGGCGCCGCGGATCGCCGCCCGGTCCTCGACGATCACGCCGCCAGTGGGGAAGTCCGGCCCCGGCATCAGCGCCAGCAGCTCGTCGAGCCCGGCGTCCGGCCGGCGTATCAGCAGTGCCGCCGCGGCGCACACCTCGCCCGCGTTGTGCGGCGGGATGCTGGTCGCCATCCCCACCGCGATGCCGGCGGCGCCGTTGGCCAGCAGGTTGGGGAAGCACGCCGGCAGCACCACCGGCTCGCTTTCCTCGCCGTCGTAGGTGGGCCGGAACTCGACCGCGTCCTCGTCGATGCCGTCCAGCAGCGCGGTGGCGACCGCGGTCAGCCGCGCCTCGGTGTAGCGCATGGCGGCCGCGTTATCGCCGTCGATCGAGCCGAAGTTGCCCTGGCCCTCGACCAGCGGGTAGCGCACCGCGAAGTCCTGGGCGAGCCGCACCATCGCCTCGTAGATGGCGACGTCGCCGTGCGGGTGGTACTTGCCCATCACGTCGCCGACCACGCGGGCGCACTTCTTGAAGCCGGCCCCGGGGTCGAGCTTGAGCTGGCGCATGGCGTAGATCAGCCGGCGGTGCACCGGCTTCAGCCCGTCGCGCACGTCGGGCAGCGAGCGCGACATGATGGTCGACATCGCATAGGCCAGGTAGCGCTCGCTCAGCGCCTCGCGCAGCAGCGTCGGCTCGACATGCCCCACCGTCTCGCTCGCCATCACCGTTCCTCCCGCCGACCCCGAGGGATGAGAACAAAACGCGAATCACCGCACTTGTCCATGCCCGCATGACCTGCCACGCTTCCGGTCCACGTCGTGCGGACCGGAGCCATCATGCAGGACGCCGCCGTCCGCCCCTACCCGTCCACCCGGACGCGGCGCATGCGCGTGTTGGCGCTGTGTCTGCTGATGGCCGCCGGCACGGTCAACTACCTGGACCGCTCGGCGCTCTCGATCGGCAACTCCACCATCCGGGCGTCGCTGCACCTGGGCGATGCGCAGATGGGCCTGCTGCTGTCGGTGTTCGCGGTCGCCTACGGCATCGCCCAGCTTCCGGTCGGCATCCTGATCGACCGCTATGGTCCGCGCCGGCTGATGAGCGTCGGGCTGCTGCTGTGGTCGGGGGCCCAGCTCTGTGCGGGCCTGGTCGCCACGCTGCCGCAGTTCATCGTGGCCCGGGTGGCGCTGGGGGTCGGCGAGTCGCCGATGTACCTGTCCGGCACCAAGGTCTGCTCCAACTGGTTTCCGGCCCGCGCCCGCGCTGTGCCGATCGGGCTGTTCAACGCGTCCTCGGCGCTGGGGCCCGCGATCGCGCCGTCCGTGCTGACCGCGCTGATGATCGCGTTCGGCTGGCGCTGGATGTTCGTCGCCGTCGGCCTCGCCGGCCTGGTGATCGCGGTGCTCTGGACCCTCGCCTACCGCGATCCCGAGCAGCACGGCATCGACGCCACCGAGCGGGCCTGGATCCATGCCGAGGATGCGGGGACGGATGAAGGCCAGCCGCTCACCGGATGGACCGCGCTGTTCCGCCAGCGCACCAGCTGGGGCATGGCGGTCGGCTTCGGGGGCGTCATCTACCTGACCTGGCTGTACGGCACCTGGCTGCCCGACTACCTGGAACGGGCCCGTCACCTCAGCATCGCGCAGGCCGGGATCTGGACCGGCGTGCCGCAGTTCTGCGGCTTCGTGGGGGCGCTGCTGGGCGGCGTCGCGGCAAGCGCCCTGTCGAACCGCGGCGCCACGCCGGTCGCGAGCTGCCGCCTGCCGCTGGTGCTGGCGATGCTCGTCACCGCCGCCTGCACCGCCGGTGCGGCGACCGTCGCCGGCGCGGCCACCGCCATCCTGCTGGTGAGCGTGGCGTTGTTCGCCGCCAACCTCGCCTCGTCCTGCGGCTGGGCGATGGCGGCCGTCGCCACCACCCCGGACAAGGTTGCCACCCTGGAGGCGATCCAGAACATCGGCGGTTCGCTCGGCGGTGCCCTGGCGCCGGCCGTCACCGGGCTGGTGGTGCAGCGCACCGGCTCCTTTACCCCGGCCCTGCTGCTGGCCGCCGCGATCGCCGTGGTCACCGCGATCGTCTACCAGCTTGGAACATCCGATCCGGCGGCGCGGCCGGACCGGATCCGGGCCGCCTGACCGATGCCCCGAGCGACCGGTCATCCTGGCTCGGCCGGCTCCTGACCGTGGACCGCCACGTCAGGGTTTCCCTTGCCCACCGCGAGGTCGTGACCCGCGGGATGGCGCCGGCGCCGTGGCGGCGGCCGATCCCGGTCGTCCCCGGAAGATCGGCAGCGTCCCGATCCAGAGCACGCGCGCGGTGCGGTCGCCGTCGTTCGACCAGGAGTGCGGCCGGTTGCCGCGGAAATGCAGGCTGTCGCCGGCGCCGAGCACCATCTCCTCGTCGTCGAGCCGATCGACGATGCTGCCCTCCAGCACGAACAGGATCTCCTCGCCCTCGTGGCTGACGGTCTCGGACCGGTAGCCGGGCGGGATGTGGAGGATGAACGACGACAGCACGTTGCCGGCGAAGTCGGCGGCGATGCGCTCATAGACGATGGAGGAGCCGTCCACCGCGAAGTGACGCCGTTCGCCGGCCCGGGTCAGCCCGGTCTGCGGGTCCGGCACGGCGATGAAGTAGTCCATGCCGACGTCGAGGTGCCGCGCCACCTGCGCCAGCGTGCCGAGCGAGGGTGTCGCCTCGTCGCGCTCGATCACGCTGAGGTGGCTCACCGACACGCCGGCGGCATCGCTCAGCGCCTGCAGCGTCATGCGCAGCTGCCGTCGCCGCGCGCGGATCAGCGCCCCCACCTTCGGCGGCGGCGCGTCCGATCGCGATCCCCGTGCAGCCGCCGGCATCCCGAACAGTCCCCGCGCCCTGATCCCTAGACCCGATGCTAGGCCGAGGTGTGGTCCGCGGCGATCTTCCACCCCGCCGGCGTGCGGTGGAAGACCAGCGTGAACATGCCGGTGGCCGGCGGCGCTCCGGGTCCCGGCCGGGTGAGCCGGAACCGGCCGATGCAGAGCGCATGCTCCGGTCCGAGCGGACGGACCTCCAGCACGTCGAGCGTCAGCCTGCCCATGCCGCCGGACCTAGCTGGGCTGGGGGCGAAGCGCGCGGCATACATGGCCTGGATCGCCGCGTAGCCGCGCACGATCGCGCCGCCCCTGACGTAGGTGGTGGACGGCGCGTCCTCGTAGACGGCCATGAAGCCGGCCAGGTCGTTGCGCGACCAGCTGGCCGCGCTGTCCTCCAGCGCGCCCACCACGGCGGCGCGATCGCGGGCAGTGTCCGCCCGAGCCGCCGCCATCGGCAGCCAGGCGGCGCCTGCCAGCAGGGCTCCGCACGACGCGGCCAGGCAGGCCTTGCGGACGACACTCAAAGGGGCAGGCCGCATCGCGTCGCTCTTCCCGGGCACCGGCACGAGCCTACGGCCGAACCGGGAGCGAAACAACGCATTCCGCCCAAGTAGGAAAATTTCCGTTTACAGACCGTACCGACTCGTGGAGCCTGTCGCGGCCGGCGGCGCCTGTCTCGGTGGTCGGACACCTGGTGCGGAAGGGGAAGGCCATGGTTCAGCGAGCCCGGAACGGTTCGGTCCGGCGCGTCATCCTGCTCGCCGGCACGGGATGCGCGTCCCTCCTGTTCGCGGCCGGCGCCGTAGCCCAAACGGACACGGGGCCCGCCCCGGGATCGGCGGCCACGCCGGCGGCGCACCGATCCGGCACGGCCGCGACGGCCACCAC